>JAQXLK010000125.1 GCA_029012085.1 Clostridiales bacterium | reverse complement strand
TGAAAAGATAGATGATACAACAGGAAAGATTGGTGACGTTGAAGTTCATTGGATTGTGATTTCCCAAAAGGATGATGCCTATGAGAATGAATTAAATATCGTGCTTCCGGGTAATGTGGATGCACTCCCGGAGGACAAGATTGATTTGTTTTTGGTGGAAGCAGATGAAGCGTCTAAGTATGCGAATTCCTATTATACGTTAGAGGTGGTAAATGATATTGGAGTAGCAGAAGCTTTACTGGATAATCAGTATCCATATACGAAGGATGTTATGACAGATGTGAACGGAGCATTAAGGGGAGTTACCTGGCAGGGAAATCCTGGTGTTATGGTTTATAGAAGAGATATTGCAAAGAAGGTCTGGGGAACAGATGAACCGGAGGAAATTCAGAGCCATTTTGGAAGCTGGGAAGATTTTTATGTAGCGGCAGATGAACTGAAAGCGAAGGGATATCAGATTACAGCAACGGTTCATGATACGTATCGTGTATACTCTAATAACGTATCATCTAAATGGGTTAAGGATGGTAAAATCAATATTGACTCCCAGATGCAGGACTGGGCTTTGCATTCCAAAGAGTTAGTTGATAATGGATGTACTTCTACAGACAAATTACAATCAGACAGCTGGAAGAAGGGGCTGGAGACGAATTCAAATGTTTTCTGTTATTTTTTACCGGAAGGGCTTATGGCATCCAAGATGAATGAGGGTGAAAAAGGGATGGCAGCAACAGACGGACTCTATGCTGCAATAAAAGGACCGCAGAGTTTCTTCTGGGGTGGTACATGGTTGTGTGGTGCGGATGGAACGGATAATATTTCCTTAGTAAGGGATATTATGGAAAAAGTGACTACAGACGAGACTATTTTAACGGATATGGCAAAAACAGATAAAAAATTCGTTAACAATAGGAATGTAATGGAGGATATGTCAGAGAACGCTTCTTATAAAAGTGAACTTTTAGGTGGACAGAATGCGATTGCTACATTCTGTGAGAGTGCGGATGCCATTTCATCCCAATATCTCTCCCAATATGATGAAGAATGCAACAAAGAGTTTCAGGCTGTAATGAGAAAGTGGTTTGATGGAAAATATGCTTCCTACGATGAGGCGGTAGAAGCATTTTATGCGAAGGTTATTGAGAAATATCCGGAGCTAACAAAATGATTTTGTTACATTCATGAATAAATATATACATTGTTTATTGTTATCTGGAAACAGTAGTATTATATTTAACGATTGGAATGAATTAAATATATTTTTTAAGTAGAGCTCGGAATGAATTTGTTCTGAGCTTTTTCTTAGTAGAAATGTGACTACATATGTAAAAATGAGTTACAATATTGCACGAGTTTATTGTGAAATATATATATTTTACGATTTTCTTAAACTATTGACGAGACAAAGGCTATATCAAGAATTATAAAGGATTTTGATGAGTCTGATTTAGCTAAAAGTGGTATAAAAATAGAAGGCAATCAACAATTACTTGTGTATAGATTATATGAATTAAACTGTAATAAGCAGCTTGATATAAAGAATATTTCTTTGAATGATTTTAATACATTAACCAAGTATGCGGATTGGTTTGGGAAGAGCTCTAATGGCGGCTGGAAGAATGCAGTCTGTCTCGAAGGTGGTTCTTATGGCTATGAAAATATTCAACAAAAACCAACGAAAGACAACAAAAAACAACGCATAAAAATGATATTTTTCAAGAGCAAGAAATATTATAATAAAAAATTGCTACTTATATAACCGTGGGTTGCAAATTGATGAGAGCATTTATAGTTTGGGGATTATTTTCGGTAACAAAAAGTTCAAGTGGAATAAAATCGTTAAGATTGAAGTATTCAGAAAGAATCTGAAAAAAGGAAGGTGTGGTGATAATTCTATTTTACTACAGGGAAGAGAAAATTTATATAGAAAAAGACAGAAAAACCTGTAAAAACAAAGGGTTGCGGCGTTTGTAAAACGCCTAAAATAAAAAGATGGAAGGAGAAAGATAGGGAAATGTTAGGCAGAGTAATAATGTTTATAATAATTTTAGTGTTTATAACTACATTCACTGCGATGGATATTAGTAAATTACGTAAAGGAATTGGGGGATATATTCAGCGTCCTTCTGGTATGTTGTTTACAATTGTGGGTTTAATGGGAATTCCTATGGTAGTGTTTGATTTAAAGAGGACGGTAGGGATATGGGTTACAATTATACTTGAGGTGATTTATATAGCATTTTATACATGGATTTATTTTAAGATAAAAGAAGAAAGGAATAATAGTAAAAAATGAGTACATATAGCGAAAATGGTAGAAGTGAAGAAACGCAAGGCTCTGTATCTGTAATACAGAAAATATTAATAGAGATGGGAAAATCCCCCAGCACGTATAAAGAATATGCAGAAGAAACAGTTGAAGAAGTGGTAAAAGAAATTGAAAAGGGCGAAATATATTGGAAGAGAGATCCTGACGATCCTCTGTCGGATGCATATTATACAGTTGTTCAAAATCATACGATGGATGAAGAAGCAAAGGCTATATCAAGAATTATAAAGGATTTTGATGAGTCCGATTTAGCTAAAAGTGGTAAAAAAATAGAAGATAATCAACAATTACTTATGTATAGATTATATGAATTAAACTGTAATAAGCAGCTTGATATAAAGAATATTTCTGTGGATGATTTTAACACATTGACCAAGTATGCAGATTGGTTTGGGAAGATAGGTAATGTTGCGGATATTTTGGAATATGGAGGTTATGCTGCCAATGCAGTGTCTGCATATCTTGATGGAAATACAAAGGGGGTCACAGATGAATTTGCCAAAGCGATTGGAAGTGCAGCCAGTGGATTTATTGCCCAACAACTGGCTGGTGTGCTTATTACGACATTTGCTGTTACCAATCCGCTTGTTGCATTTGCAACATTTGCTGTACTTGGATTAATAGGAAGTGCTATAGGTGATGAAGTTGCAGAGGGCTGGAAGATGATTTTGGATGAAATCTTTGGCTTATATGATGATGCCGGAGCTTATACATATCCAGTAGACCCATTAATTTTTGACCTCAATGGTGATGGTGTGAAGACTGTCGCTTTGGCAGATGGAGTCCACTTTGATTTTGACAAGAACGGATTTGCAGAAAAGCTTGGCTGGGTGTCAGCAGATGACGGTCTGCTTGTCAGAGACTTAAACAGCAATGGAAATATTGATAACGGCAGCGAATTGTTTAGTGATGTAACCGCCATCGCAGAAGGAATCAATGCAGTAAATGGATTTGAAGCTTTAGCAGCATTGGATTCAAATGGAGATGGTATGATAGATGCCATTGATACTGCATATTCAGAACTGAAAATCTGGCATGATAAGAATCAGAATGGTGTTGTTGATGAGGGTGAATTATTGTCCATGCAGGAAGCAGGGATTGCCGGTATTGGTCTGGATTACGAGACGATAAACGAGACGGATGGACAGGGAAATGCACATACCCAGAAAAGCTATTATGTCAGGGAGGATGGAACGACTGCATTGGTGGAAGATGTCTGGTTTGACAGGGATTTATCAGATACAGTTGCGGCTGAATATTTGGAGGAAACAGAGGAGATTCGGAAATTACCGGATATTTTAGGAAAAGGAAACCAGTATAGCCTGCATCAGGCAATGCTCCGGGATGAGACCGGTACTTTACAGGCATTGGTAGAGCAGTATGTAAAGGAAGAAAGTGCAATAACGAGAAAAGCAATGCTTCCGCAGATTGTTTATGTCTGGACGGGAGTGGCAGACCGGGATTCGCTGTCCAGGGGAGAAAATCTTTCAGATGCGAGAAAACTGGAAGCATTGGAGGTAATCACCGGAAGAGAATTCAGCAGTGCATATGGGAGTAATCCGGTGGCACAGGCAGCGGATTATATTGAACAGGCATTTGATAAGCTGATTGACCTGTATTTTATACAGATGGAGCAGCAGACAGATTGTGCCGAACTGTATGGTATCGTATTCCAAAATTTTGATATTGATGATGAAGGAAATTTATGTTTTGGAGTGGATGGAATCATGGATTATCTGGCACCAGTCTGTGAAGAAAATCCTCAGAAAGCAAAAGAACAGATTGTAAATTTTGTACAAAACATGAAGGCTACCGGAATAATGAAAATGATTAATGAGCAGGAATTCAAGGATGCGGTAAGTGCATTGGGTGAAGAATATGCGCATGCGGTTGCGTACATAGGAGATGATACGATATACGGCAGTGATGAAGACGATATCTTAATTGGAGAAACCGGTAATGACAAGTTGTACGGCAAAACTGGAAATGATACCTATGTATTTAACCCGGGAGACGGAAGAGATATCATATATGAAGATGGAGGTGAGGATAGAATCGTATTTGGAGAAGGTATCCGACCAGAGGATATTGAAATATCCAGAGATCATTATAATCTGTATCTCACGAATATGGTAACAGATGACCGTATACAAGTTGACAATTATTTCGGTAAAGAAAGAAGTTTAATTGAAAGTATTGAATTTTCAGATGGAACGATATGGAATATTGAGGAAACCAATAAATTTGCCAGTTGCTATTATGGTTCGGAAAGGAATGATACGATATCAGCATATGATACTGTAGTAATGTTTGGTATAGTTGGAGTGAATGGTGGGTCGTGTGTGACAGAAGAGATAGGTGTCAATGACTATTTGTATGGCTGGAGTGGTAATGATACATTGTATGGTAACCGGGCTAATGATCATTTGTTCGGTGGAAATGGAAATGATAATCTTTATGGTGGAGAAGGGAATGATTCTCTGTACGGAGAAGCCGGTAATGATTATTTGTTCGGTGGAAATGGAGATGATACCTACTTTATCAATCTGGGAGACGGACAGGATACGATTCGTGAGAACGGAAACGGAACGGATCGAATTTTGTTCGGAGAGGGAGTACGTCCGGAAGATATAAAAATCAGCCGGGACTATTATCACCTGTATCTGACAAATGAAACAAATGGAGACCAGGTGAAGATAGAGGATGCGTTTTATTACGGAGGAAATTCAATTGTAACGGTAGAGTTTGCAGACGGAACGGTGTGGACACCGGACTACTTCAAGGAGATACTGTCGGATTACCATGGAACAGAAGAGGATGACCGTCTCAGTGCATATGACAATAATTATGGACAAGCCATAGAAGACAACCATCTGTATGGATATGGTGGAGATGATGCTCTTTACGGAAACAACGGAGCAGATGAACTGTATGGAGGTTCCGGAAATGACACACTTTCCGGAGGGAACGGAGATGACCTGTTAGAAGGCGGAAGAGGAAATGATGTCCTGTCAGGAAACAACGGAGATGATAACTACATATTTAACTTAGGTGACGGAAAGGATACGATTCGTGAAGGCGGGAACGGAACAGACCGGCTTCTGTTCGGAGAGGGAATCCGTCCGGAAGATATAAAAATCAGCCGGGACTATTATCACCTGTATCTGACAAATGGAACAAACGGAGATCAGGTGAAGATAGAGGATGCGTTTTATTATGGAGGAAATGCAATTGAAACGGTAGAGTTTGCAGACGGAACGGTGTGGACACCAGACTACTTTAAGGAGATACTGTCGGATTACCATGGAACAGAAGAGAATGACCGTCTCAGTGCATATGACAATAATTATGGACAAACCATAGAAGACAACCATCTGTATGGATATGGTGGAGATGATGCTCTTTACGGAAACAACGGAGCAGATGAACTGTACGGAGGTTCCGGAAATGACACACTTTCCGGAGGGAATGGAGATGACCTTCTTTATGGAGAAAGTGGAAATGACACAATT
>JAQXLK010000124.1 GCA_029012085.1 Clostridiales bacterium | reverse complement strand
CCCCTATTATTCCACCTAAAGCCAAGCATGCTGCCACTGCAATACCTGCTACTTTTGCTCCCTTCCTTTGAGGAAGTCTTATATATCCTCTTTTTACCAGAATCCATATGCCCAGCAAATATAACGGAGTATATACTCCTCCCTTACATATGCCAAGCATAATTGCAGTAATAACAATTACAAGAATATCTGCTCTTTCCAGATTCTTCCTGCTGTATATGGCAAAGACGCAATAGCTCACATACAATATAGATACTGCTATAATTAGTGCATCGTAACTACAGGATGCAATTTCCTGTATAGTAAGAGGTAATAAAGCAACCGCACACAGGATACTTTTTCCAAAAGGCAGTTTTTTTACTGCCTGATAAATCATCCACGCAGCAAGGAGTAAATTGAACGTCCGTGCAAGAAAGATTGTAGGGAGGAACCCAATACCCAATATTCTTCCGACGGTAATACCAATGGCTGCCGGAAGGAAATACAGAATATTTGCATTTGGTGTTACATCCGCTGCAAAAATCAGTCTTGTGCTGTTGTTCCCCTCCGTACTAAACCAATCCTCATAAATCCACCTGTAGCTTTCAACATCTATCGTTCTTTTTATCCCACTATCCGTCCAAATATCACACTCTCTTTTATAAATTGCATCTTTAATTTTGGAATCTTCTACCCCCAGTATCTGATTGGACAACCGGTATGCAGTGTCTATATGGGCAGCCTCATCCGGTACCGCAAATGGTGTAATAACCATCTGAAACAAAATCCCTAAAAAGACAACTGCTATTAAGAAAAACTTCTCCAACTTCATTCCTTTTTGTTCACACAGAGCTATTACAAGTGTGAAGACTATTATAAAAATACTAAGTATAATAAATAGGACATTTAAAAATATATTCTCCTGATACAATGGAATAAGTCTGGGATTATTAATTCCGTCAGCCATAAGCATTTCAATCGGTTCGGAGCCGGAATAGTAAATAGAAACTATATACTCTTTTCCTTCTGATTTTTTAACAGGAGAATCAAAATCAAACTTCAAAAATCCTCCTTTATCTTCTTTCAACTCATAAACTGCTCTTTTCGTTGATGCCACAAGCTTCTGGCTTTCCAGATCATTCACTTCTATAGTGAGTATTCCGTTATCATCATACGGCTCTTTTAAGCTTATGCCAAACCCACCGAAATTGTTTTCCTCCGCACTGCATTCCAAAAAAGCAGCCTCCCCATCACACAGTTTCCTGTATGCGGCATTCTCTCCCTGATATATTTGGACATTATCCTTTGGCTTTATAGCCTGAATTTGCGTTCGAATTCCTGCATAGTAAGTATAATCAAGAGCTATGACAAGTAAAATGATAACGGGCACTATAGATCTAATTCTTTTTCTGATGGGTAACTTTTGAGATTTTACCTCAGGTTTCCTTTTTCTCCTTGGCTTTTTCCATATTTCTCCTGCCAAAATAATAAGGAGAATAAAAATGATGCCCTGTATTAAAGCAGGAAAAATATTTAATTCCTTTGTCTGATAATAAAAGTTTCCTGCCAGAATATTATCTTGAACGAAATCATTTATTTCAAACGTTGCTCCTGCACCAAATTGACTGCTGGTCTTAATAAATATGCCATCCTCTTCCGATATTCCCATTCCCATAATCGCTATACGCAAATGATTCCCTTGCTGAATATCTCCTTCAAATGGAACAATGACTTTATAACATTCATTCTGATAATCATATGCCTGTTCAATTAAGGGCATTTCCTTCTCAAATAATATTAGTGGATTCAAAGAATCATTCTGAATAGAAGCGCTGACCCAAAATCTGGCACCTTCAAAATTCTCTCTATCTCCTTCAAATTGAAAACCAAATCCTGTCACTCCTGACATTGGCGCGTCAAGTTCCAGTTCTAAATAGCGGGCGTCTATCATTTGAACACTTCCATCTGATAATCCCGAAATGCCAAAGACCCTATTGGTCGTTCTATTACTAAATATTCTGACAATAGTAAGAAGTACTATTGCTATAACAAACGCAACTACAATATAATCAATTTTAGATTTCCCAGATATTTTATTCCTTACATTCCTGCACATAGTAAAAAATGTACCTCCCAGTTAAAACTATTCTTGCTCTTATTGCGTTCCAATCCTTTTTCATGTATACTGATTTATTATACAGTAAGAATGGCTATCAGCCAACAATAACGATAAAGAGGGAGCCCCGGTCTATGGAAAGAAACAGGAAAATTGATTTTATAAGAGCCTTTGCAATTATAACAGTAGTTGTCGGGCATAGTATACAGTTTGGTTCCGGTCCTGCATATAATTGTTTGGAAGACTATGTCTTTAGATTTATATACAGTTTTCATATGCCTTTATTTATGCTTCTAAGTGGTTATCTGTTTTATCTTACCTTAAAAAGACATACCTTTTCTGAAAATGTATTGTCGCGTTTTACAACCTTATTTATCCCAATTATCATGTGGAATATTATCCCCTTTATCATGTATACATACCATGACAGACCACATACTTTCCAATATTTATTTAAGACATATTTATCTACTATGATGGAAAATTCATGGTTTCTCTGGGCAATTTTTTACTGTTCTTTTGCGGTCCTTCTCGTAAACCGCTTTTTTAAAGATAGTGTAATTATATACTTACTTGGTCTGATACTAACCTTTATTATCCCCGATTCACGTAATCTGTTTTTGTATAAATTTATGTATCCTTATTTCATTATTGGATATTTCTATCACAAGCACTCTGAAAAAATCCGTGAGAAAATAAATGCGTTTCCGGGAAGCAGGAACTCATTATATATTGTTGGTATTATCTTTGCTCTCCTTTTATGTTTCTTTAATAATGATTCATATATCTATACAACACGCTATACATTATTGGGTAAAGAAATACTGCCACAATTAGGCATTGATATTTATCGTTTCTTTATCGGATTTTTCGGAAGCATCTTTATAATAATGATATTATCAAAAATTTATACCAGACTAAGTGACAACATAATTAGAATTTTTTCAGTAATCGGTATTAATTCACTGGGAATCTATATGATTTCCGGACTAATTTTTCAATATATACTCCCTAGCTTAACCGCCGGCATTTCCGGTGTCAATTATCTGCTTGTTATATTAGAGGCAACCGTCATCCTTATGTCGTCCCTCTTTATTACACTGTGTCTCAAAAAGCTTACTGTCACTAACTTTCTCTTCTTTGGTGGAAGAAAATAAAAAATTTCTCCTTGCCTATAAACATTTATGCCGGAGCATCTCATCTTCTATTCCATAACGCCCCAGCGAAAAAATATATCGGAACTCATAATGATCAGCCATAATACATGTACCGACAGTTCCCGATGTCCGCCCCGCAATCAGTCCATTACATTGGGATAACAGGTAAATTGAAGTCAGATATTCAATTCCTCTTTCAAATGGCTCTCTGTCTGTAAACTCCTGATTTTCGTATAAATATGTTGTTACTTTACTAACTCTTTTCTGATCTGTATAAAGTAATCTACTGCCATAAACCCTGATTAATTTTTCTAGTATTTCTGCATCTTCCGTTGCCACAAATATCCTTTCGCAAGAATATCTTGTACAATACTCATCAATTACCCGGATTAATTGCTCCAGCTCCGGCTGTATGGGATTATAATACGGTTTCAATCCGGTGTAATCTGTTCCTCTTGCTAAAACCCCTAAAACACGTCCTCTTTTATCCGGCGCTCCTAGAATTTCCTTTTCCTTTCTCTGCAAGACCTCCAAAACATCCGGTTGAAAGCGTATATATTTCTCTGCCACGGCATGATAATATGACACAATATCATCATTATACAGGAAATCCAAGCTGTCATTAGGATGGTAGGCAGGAATATCATCCCAAACATATCTGGCTTTTCCTGACTTTAGTGCTTCTTCCAGACTCACATTACATGGTTGCTCAAAAAATAGTTCCCAAGTATTAACCTTGCCAACTTCATTCTTTTTGTGAAAGGTATTCGCATAATTTTTCATATCTATTACGGGTATCATCTGATGCCTTAATGCATACTCGATTCTTGCGAGCATAGTAACATAATAAGCAAACAACCCCAATCCCGAATTTTCGCAGTCTCTTTTTATAATTAAATATTGACTATTAAATAAATTGTCTTTTTGATAATGCTCTTCTATTTTTCTTATGAGCGCTGAAGCCTTACAATTAATATTCATAAAAAACCCTTTCCATATATTCAAGGTTGTTACCAGTAACAATGGTTTTCAACCACATCACTCTTCTTTGGTGTTTCACTTTCTTTAGGATATACCCATGCATCATTGAAATGAACTTCTGCTCTTGGATTATCTAGCCAGCGCCTTCCTTTTATGCCAAACAGAATCTGTGTCACTCCTCCCATATGGATTACCTGTTTCCCTGCCGCCTTCAGTTTGGCTGCAAGCGGCATGCCATAGGCTCCACATCCTAATATTGCCACGTCAAAGTCTATTTTTAATGCCTCCTGATACATATATTCCAAAGCATCAAACCACGTTTCAAAACGATCATCCGTTTCTCCAGCAATCGTCTGAACCGCTTTAAGCGTTTTTAATTCAAAATCAGGTAGTATCTCCGTACCCGGAAATAACAGCTTCCGTCTTTGATATTGACTTTTAATGGACTCTTCAAATGGATGAATAACCAGTACCTTTTTCCCCTTAAGAGCAGCTGTCCACGGCTCTTTGCATCTCCATGGCTCAATATGATTCAGA
>JAQXLK010000123.1 GCA_029012085.1 Clostridiales bacterium | reverse complement strand
GGTAATAAATGTGTTAATGGAGGCAAAGGATGATGTATTCTTCCAATAGGAATCAAAATCCTTTTTCTTCATTGCCATAGCTACCGAGTTCGGGTTATACATATGAACACCATCAATCAGATATCCATTGTACCATGCCTTTGTGGTATCAAAATCCATATCATATTCCTTACAAAGTCCCCTTACTTCCTCTTCTGTAAATCCATAGTACTCTGTGATTGGTTTTGATTTTAACATCGTATACTCATCAAAATTGTTCAGTGCCGATTCGTCCTTAATCTTCTTAATCGGCAAAATTCCTGTAATATATGCCAATGCCAGGAAGGACTTTGATTCTTCTGATTTAAACAGGGAATGCAGGAACTGCAGATATTTATGCACTAATTCTTTATCATTACTGTTTCTGATGACACAATCCCACTCATCAATGATGATGACGAAGGGAATACGACTCCTGCTATATATTTCCTGAATTAACAAATATAAATCCTTATCATAATTAAGTGTATCTGCATATTCTTTTTGGAAGTCTTCACATACACGCTCATGAATGGATTCCACCAGATCTTCTTTGTGAAAATCCCAAACAGAGGATATATCAAGATGAATCACATTATACTTATTCATATACTTCTTAAAATCACTACTTTTGGCAATCTTAGTATCCTCAAAGAGCTTAGTGGAATCACATCCAAGGCTGTAATAAGCATCTATCATTCCTGCTGCATGGGATTTACCAAAACGTCTGGCATGACTTAGTGCGATACAGTTTTTAGGAGTTCCAACGGATTCATTCAGGTACTCCAGCAATCCCGTTTTATCTATATAAATTTTATAATTTCTATCTTTTGTAAAGCTTTCATTACTTGGATTAAAATATACACCCATATCTCTTACCTCCAAATTTTTATGAAAAATCCACTATACAAATGAATAATCCTATCAAATAAACTATCATTAGTATAGCGGATTCAGGGTTAATTTACAACAATTCGTTATTCAACTGGTGCTATCTTTTTACAGATAATCATCTAATGTAATAACACTATCGAAATCGCTATTATATTCATTATATTCCATACTCCCTAAAATAATGTTATAATAAAGCATATTAAAAAGGGAGGACATACCTATGTACCGATACGGAAAAAAAGATTTTCGAACAATTGAGGAAGGGTCTGAGAAGGAATGGGTGCTGACCAACGGAATCGGCGGTTTTGCCAACGGAACCATTTCAGGAAATACAAGCCGGATGCAGGCCGGTTACCTGATTGCTTCCTTTTCACCACCTGTAGACCGCTATCTGCTCCTTTCAAAGATTCAGGAACGTCTTACAATCGCTGATGATACTGTAGATTTTGCCTGCCAGCTCTATCTGCGTGAACCAAAGGAAGGACACAAGCACCTTCAGTCCTTTACCTACGATATCCTGCCGGAATTTCATTATCAATACGGCGGATTTCACATGAAAAAATCAATTGCCATGGAGTACGGCCATAATACAACGGCAGTCTGTTATGAAATAGAAAATGGAAGTATGGAAAGTACTCTTTCCCTGACTCCTCTATTTACCTGCCGTGACATGGGAGCAGTCTGCACCAGCGACCAGCAGCACCCGGACACCAGTATTTCCGGACAGCTTCTGACACTGCATTACGAACAGCTTTCGGAGCATCCAATTTATTTCTATGCTTCCGAAGGTGTTTATTTTGACCGCAGCCTTATTCCAACCAGTATGGCAACACCTAATTACCTTGTGGAGGAAAATCAATACTACCTCATTGATAACCGCACCGGTTTTGGAGGGCTTGATAACCATGCAACCCCTTACGATATCCAGGTAACTTTAAAACCATACGAGAAAAAGAAGTTCTTCTGCATCTGCTCTGCTGAACCAATTAAGACGGATGCCTGCGACGGCTTCCAAATCGCCGCTGCCTATCGCAAACGGGCAGAAGAATTGATGAATATGCCAAAGTTCCAGGATGATTTATCCCGCAAATTTGCCTTAGCTTCTGACCATTTTATTACACGCCGGGACTCCACCGGATTAAAGACCATTTTAGCCGGTCTTCCATGGTTTACAGACTGGGGCAGGGATACCATGATTGCCATGACGGGACTGACCCTTTGCACCGGACGATACGATGACTGCCGGGAAATCCTTGCGTCCTTTGCCCGTTATGAAAAACATGGTCTTTTGCCAAATGTATTTCCAAATACCGCAAAAGATGAACCAATGTATAATACCATTGATGCCTCTTTATGGTATTTTTATGCAGTGGAACGCTTCCTTCACTATGCCGGTACGGAAGAAAATTATCAGTTTATCAAAGAGAACATTTATCCTGTTCTTAAGAAGATTATTACCGCTTATCAAAATGGTACGGATTTTTCCATTGGTATGGACTCTGACGGTCTCATTCATGGCGGCAGTGATAAAGACCAGATTACCTGGATGGATGTCCGGGTGGGTGACTGGGTCGTAACTCCTCGCCACGGTAAACCGGTAGAAATCAACGCTCTTTGGTATAATGCCTTAAATGTAATGGCAAGTCTTTCTACTCATTACCAGGATGACGCCTCAGCTTACTTAGAGCTTGCGGCAAAGGTGAAAGAATCCTTTGCCAGCCGTTACTGGAATGAAGAAAAACAATGTCTTTACGATGTTGTAGACCCAATCGAAGATGCGGTACGTCCAAATCAGATTTGGGCAGTATCCCTTCCATATACAATGCTTTCCAAGGAACAGGAAAAAGCCGTTGTCCAGACTGTCACGGAAAAACTTTATACCGCATACGGACTGCGCTCCCTTGCTCCTGACGAACCGGGATTCCAAAAAGAGTATATCGGTGCTTTGATTAAACGGGATGGTGCTTATCACATGGGAACAGTATGGGCTTATCCACTAGGCGGATACATCAGTGCCTACTGCAAGGTACATGACCATTCCCCTGAGGCAATCCAGCACGCTTTAGAAATGATCCACCTGATTGAAGATCATATGAATGATGGATGTATCAACGGAATTGCAGAAATCTTTGATGGAGACACACCTTGCACCAGCCGTGGATGCTATACACAGGCATGGAGTGTCGGGGAAATCTTTAGAGCCTATACGGAGGATATCCTTCCATATATATAAGATGTGAAGTGAGGCTGTTGCATGTTTACTGTCCACTCGTTATCAATATACAGCTTCAGGTTCGATAAAATTATTTTCCAGGCGGGCTATTTGCGCGAAATAATGAGCCGAGCGGAAGGGCTTGCACTTCCATTCGGCGAATATCGCGTTCATCGAAGATGCGTCCGTTGGTACTTGCACCCCGTACTTAGCGAGGTTTTTTCGAGCTTAGTACGAAAGTACACTTGCCCACTTCGCATTGAACACTTAGTGAGTGCCTTAGCACGAACTTAGTGTGAAAGTGTGCCTTGGCTGTGAGGTTCTTTCGAACCTAGTGGGCATAGTGTTACCTTGCTTATGTACCATTACGCACGCAACTAAGCGCAAGCGGGCCCGGTTGGAAATAATTTTATCGAACTTGAAGCGTCCGAATTAACGTAAACTAATCTTCTGAACAGTTACAAATACTCTCTAAATCAAGTCCGTACTGGCGGGCGATATCCCGGGCATAACTTAATCCATCCGGCTTGGTACGGACAACCTTGTAACTTCTCACTCCATTTTCCTTATCTTCCATAAGTGCAGCTAAGTTATCAATTTTTCCTTTATTTCGGGGATGCGAATTGTAGGTGTCAACCTGTTGTGGCAAGTCATGAATATGGGTGACATAGATACCTCCGCAGCCAATGATACCAATACCGGTTAATACCTCTGAGGCAATGTAACCCGCCTCTAAACCACTGGTGCTGGAAAATGATTCATCCATAATCAGCATATCTGTATCTGTCAGCTGTTTCATAATACTGCCGAGTCTTGCACATTCACTTTCCAGACGTCCCTTTCCATAATTGTTCTCATCAGAAGACGGAAAATGGGTATATATACCTGTCACGGGACTCATCACTGCACTCTTTGCCGGTACAAACAAACCAAGCTGAAACAATGCCTGTGCCATACCGATAGAATAAGCAAAAATGGATTTTCCACCGTGATTTGGTCCCGTTACCAGATAAAAGCGTCCATTTTCATCAAAAGTGAAAGAGTTAGAAATAATCGTTTTCTCTATTAGTTTTTCTGCCAGAATGGGATTATATACCTCTTCCAAATCACATTTTTTATCTGCCACCGGTGCAATTGCAGGACAGCACATTGGAAATCCCAACTCCTTCATGGAAAGAATAAATTTAACTCCCGCTGTCAGAAAACGAATATCGTCCAGAAGCGCTGCGAATCCCGAAGTATTAACGTTAAAGTATTTTTGAATAACGGGACCAAAACTGCGGATGGATTTTGCATATATTGCATTCAATGCAGATTGTACCGAAAAGTTCAATGCCTTTAATTCTTCCCCATGCACACCTTTTGTTACCGGATAAAGCGGGGAAATAAGGGAATTGGTATCTAAAGGATTTTTCTTAAGCAGACGCTCCATCAATGTTCCTGCATGAAAAGGCTCTTCATTTACAGAAATAACCCCTGCCTCCTTTACAGACATATTTGCATCCAAATTCACACCAATGGTAATACTTTTGAAACTTCCAAAACGGACCTCCATCCTTGCAAGTTCCTCCCGCAGATTGTTGTACTCTTCTCCTTCATAAATAGCCATAATTCCGTCCCGAAAACGCAAAAGACCTTCAGAATGCAGGGTGATTTCCTTTAACCCTTCTGCAAACAAATCCACAATCTCCTGATAGGTTTCCAGATAGCGGATGGAAGTGAGGGAAGATTCCACAGAAAAACTGCTATCCATCGCCCGCCGCATATCAATAATATTCTGTATATATGTAATGGATTTACGAAAGACTTCATAAAGAGCAGGATTCTCAACCAAGTCCTTTACCACTTGTAAACGGTAATCCAAAACCTCAGGACTGCTGGTAAAATAATCCTCTAATTTTAAATCATTAAATCCGCGATGGCTTTCTTTAATCAGAATTACCATTTTATCAATCTGAAGGGACTGAATAAATTCATAATTCGGAGAAAATTTTTCCTGTTCCCGGTCATAATCTTCCGGATAGATTAAATGTTTTGGTAATTGTATCATACGTGCTCCTTTCTGCCGAACCGCCCTAAGTTTTGCTGCTTTTATTGTAACAAAATGCAGAAAGGATAACCAGTGTAATTTACATTTTCCATAAATGATAAAGACTCTCAATGGAATCAAAGATATAATCCGGCTTATAGTCACTTCGCTCAGCATCCTCTTTTGTTGCCTCACCTGTCAGTACCAGCGCCGTCTCTACTCCTGCCCTATATCCACTTAGAATATCCGTATAAAGCCTGTCCCCCACCACAAGGGTTTCTTCTTTTGTAAAAGGATTCATTTTCAACGCATCCTCAATCATTGCAGTTTCCGGTTTCCCAATATAAAGTGGTTTTCGTTTTATCGCATGCTCTAACATTTCACAAATTGCGCCGCAATCCGGCACAAATCCAAATTCAATAGGACAAACCAAATCCGGATTTGTGGCAACATAATCCACCTCTCTTGTGCTTAACAATTCACAGGTATCCCGGATTTTCTCATAAGTCATCTGACTGTCATAGGAAATCAGCACACAGGCAATTTCACTGTCCGTACAGTCAGTTGTCACCCGGATATGATTTCGCCTCAATTCCCGAATGAAGGAAGTGGTTCCCATCACATAAATCAATTCACCTGAATGATTCTTTTTCAAATATCGGACCGTGGCATAAGACGCCGTCACAAAATTCGTATCATCTGTCACAATCCCCATCCCCTCAAACCTCTTAATATAATCCCGAATGCTTGTTGTTGAATTATTAGTAATAAATACAAACTGTCCACCACATTCCCTTATATCCACCAAAAATTCCCTGACCCCTCGAAAGAGCTGATTTCCTTTACAAACCGTCCCATCAATATCAAACAAGAATAACTTCTTACTTTTTAACATCTTATTCCTCATATTTTTTATTATACTTTACCAGTACACAGCTTCGGATTTTATAAAATTGTTTTCCATGAGGGCTATTTGCGTCCGTTGGTACTTAGGCTGCGTTCTTTGCAGCCTTATGTACCACTACGCACGCAACTAAGCGCAAGCGAGCCCGGGTTGGAAACAATTTTATAAAATCCGAAGCGTCCGTCTGGAAACAAATAACATTAACTATTTTATTCCCGAACTTACAAAACTCTCCACAAACTGTTTTTGGAATACAATAAATAAAAGTAAAATTGGTGCAGCCACCAGCAAGGTTGCCGCCGCCACGTCGCTCCACTGTGCACCAGTCTCATAAGACATTGCAAACATTGCAAGTCCCAGTGAAAGTGGTCTCTTTTCCACTGTATCCGTCATAACCAGCGGCCACAGGAAATTGTTCCACTGATAGGATGCAGATATCATTCCAAAAGCAACGTATGCCGGTTTTAATAAGGGAACATATATTTTCCATATAATTTGAGGCAGTGTTGCACCTTCTACCTTTGCAGCTTCTTCTAATTCGTATGGTATCGTCTTTATGGTCTGACGTATAATCAAGGTTCCCATTGCCGACGCAAAAAAAGGAAGCATAATTCCGATTTTGGAATCATTTAATCCCAATTTCACCATTAAACTGTAATTTGGTAAAATCAAAACCTCCGGCGCAATCATTAACTGTGATAAAAACAATACAAATAATACCTTACTTCCATAAAAATCAATTCGTGCAAAAGCATATCCGGCTAATGTAATCAGTACAAACTGAACCGCCAGCACGCCGACAGTAATGATAATGGTATTACTATAATATTGTCCAAAAGGTGCTGCATTTAGTACTCTTTTTATGTTATCCCATGTAGGTGAAAATAATGCAAATAAATCAAGAACTTTATCCTGTGGAACAAACGCCGTGCGGATTACCCATATTAACGGAATCATGCATATAAGGCACAAGACACTCATAATAAATGCATACCCGTTTTTCTTGAATGATAATTTATGTAACATGTCCAGCACCTCCTAATTATTGTAATACGCCCGCTTATCATCGTAAAAGAACTTTATCGCAGTAACAATCAAAAGTATTCCAACCAGTATGACTGTAATGGCAGACGCTTTTCCTGAATTCCAGTAGTCAAATCCGGTTTGATAAATATAATAAAGTAATACATTTGTTGCATTACCAGGACCACCCTTTGTCATAATGTATAAATGGTCCACTGTTTTAAATGCACTTGTTAAAGCCAGAATAAATACATACATTGTTGTCGGTTTTAATAATGGCCATGTAATGTACCGAAACTTTTTCAGTCCGCTTGCGCCATCTAATTCAGCAGCTTCAAAAACTTCCTCTGAAATTCCATTTAAACCAGCAATATAGAACAACATTAAATACCCTGCCTGTTTCCAAATCAACATTACAATAATTGCCCAGATAGCCGTATCTCCATTTGCCAGCAACCGCCAATCCTTGTTAATGTATCCCAATAGCCCATAAATCGGAGTATAGATAAACATCCAGATATTAGCAGCCGCAACTAATGGAATAAAGGTCGGATAAATAAAACCAACTCTGGTAATGGTCTTCCCCCATTTTCCCAGTGAATTCGAAAAAATTGCCATTGCTACACCTAACAAAATACTTGCCGGTACGGTTACAACAGCAACTAAAAGATTATTTCTGAAACACTCAAGGAAGGTGGCGTCCTGAAATAATTCCACATAATTACCCAATCCATTCCATACCGGCTCTATCGTGGAGAGATTATCCTGATATAAACTATTCGTCACACTTTGTATAATCGGATACACTGTAAAAATTCCCAGAAAAATGAGCGAAGGTAGTAACATTGCATACGCCAGAATGCTCCGTCTCAATTTCTGGTTTTTTTCTTTTTTTACAACCTGATCCAGTTCCTTATCTACGTATTGTGTTTTTAACACAATTGCTTCTGCCAAAGACATGTTTCCTCCTAACTGAATAAAACCGATGCAGCATTGTGCACCGGTTTCTATATTCATCCTATATTCCTATCTATATGGTGCCAGAATCCCTTCTGCTGTTTTTTGCGCTTCTTCCAATGCTGTCTCTACATCCTTTTGACCGGTCATGACAAAAGAGATAGCATCATCAATTGCCTTTTGAACTTCAGCCTGATTATAAGTAGAAAGTTCTGCATAACCATACTCCAACTGGTCTCTGGCAACTAAACAATACGGAAATTCTTCTGCATACTTTTTCATTCTTTCCGTCTCATATGCAGATGGTCTTGTTGCAACATATCCGGTATCGATACTCCACTGCGCTACTCTCTCATCATCTGTCATCCATTTAATAAAATCAAACGCAGCCTGCTGTCTTTCCTCTGATACACCCTTGAAAATGTAGAAGTTTCCACCACCGGTTGGAGAACCATTTGTCTCGCATGCAGGTAACATTGCAACACCAAAGTCAAATTTCGCATTATCCTTAACATTTGTTAAATTACCGGTTGTATGATACATCATTGCTGTTTTTCCCTCTATGAAATCAGATGGAGTGGTTGACCATGCCACAATTCCCTCTGGCATTGAGCCATCTTCTGCCAAGCTCTTCCAGAATTTCAATCCCTTTGCAGTACGTTCATCATCATAATATGTTTCTGTTCCTACATCATTCATTAAATTGAAGCCGTTCTGCTGTGTACAGAATGTCTGTAACATCCAATATGCATATCCATCCGATGGAATCTCAATACCATACTGTGTTGTGTTGGTTCCATCTGTAACTGTTAATTTCTTTGCATAGTCCGCAAGCTCATCCCAGGTTGCAGGTGGTGTTTCCGGATCTAAACCAGCCTCTTTAAAAGCTTCTTTATTATAGTAAAGAACAATTGTACTTCTCTGCCATGGAATACCGTATGTTGTCTCACCATCACGGCTGTTCATCATAAATCCGTCATAGAATCCATTTAACCACGCTTTGTCCTCGTCTGTTTTGCAGAAACTGTCAATATCCACAATCGCATCCATCGCAAGTAAAGAATATAAGTCAATTGAGAACATAATTGCCATATCCGGTGTATTTCCACCTTTGATTGCAGCCTGTACTTTTGTTCTGGTATCTGCATAGCTTCCTGCATATACAGGATTAATAATTACATTTGGATTCTCTTCGTGATATTCTTTACAAAGTGCATCAATCAATGCATCCGGTCCACCACCAACCGAAACAGGGAAATACATTGTCAGTTCCAAAGCATCACCTGAATCTTCCTTTTCTGCCTCACTATTCTCGGAAGTAGAAGCTGCCTCCGTGCTTGCTGTCGAGGTTTCCTCACTTGTTCCTGTGTTGCTGCCGCATGCTGTTAATCCCAAAATCAATACGCATGACAGCATTAAACTAATAAGCTTTTTCATTTCTTGTTTTCTCCTTTTTTTGACTATATTTTAAGAACATCCTTATGAAAGAGGCACCACACCAAACCATAAAACCGTTTGCTTTTTCCAAATTGCTCTTTCTATATGTAAATGTCCTAAATACCATTGTTTGTATGAAACATTGTCCTGAACCCACTGCAGAAAGTCATTCAATCTTTTCTCCGGTTCATACTCAGGGGCAATGACATGCATTGTACTTTCCGGTGCCGTATGTGTAATGATATAATCCACTTTATAATCATGACTCTTCAGATTATTTCTTGCCTCTTCATATTCCTCGTCATTGGGCATTTCCTGTGGCCACCAGCTGATTCCTTCCATTCGGTTACGTTTATCGATGGAATATCCACCACCCATCACAAAAAATGTGCTTTCCTGAATTTCATACACCTGTCCCCGCATCAGATGCAAAACATTCTGTCTGATCTTATGAACCTTTCCTCCACAAAACATTTCAATAGGATGTTCATAGATTCTTGGGAAATTTTCATGATTTCCATCACAAAACAAAATTGTATATGGCTGCTTAGACAACTCATCCAGAAAGCATTCCTCATCTTCTCTTTTCTCATTGTCATACAGATATTGGAAATCTCCACAAACAATTACGATATCTCCCTGTTTTAAGACTCCATTCAGACCATACCGGGGATTTCTCCATCTTTCCCTGTCGCCGTGTGTATCACCTGTAACATAAATCATAATATTCCCTCATCCTGTATTCATTTTCCTTTGTTTCTAAAATGAATAATGATTCACTCGAACATCCATTATTATATCCGTCTCCATTCTTACAAACTATCACGTAAATGTAAGAATTATGAAAATTGAAAGTTAAACAGTTTGAATTTATGTTAAATATCAAGTAGGAATCTGATAACAGAAAAATCCACTATATCAATCAATTGATATAGTGGATTTTTTATTATATTAAAAATATATTTTTCTTGATTTCAAAAAAACATGCCTGTTATAATAAATTTGGACTTACAGTCCGGTGTTGCCACACGTTGACGTGTATATGGCGGTTCGCTTTTTGCGGAGAGTTAATAGCTCCGATTACATAGATTCATTCCATTCGTGAAATCTAGGAAAGGAGGACTCTGCTTATGCTTACAATTGCTGACTTGATTGCAGTGCTTAGTCTCTGCTTAACCTCATTCGGTCTTGGCTATGCGATTGGATCGAATAGCAATAAGACCACAAAAAATAACCGCCCTGTCCTGAGAAAACGCGGCGGCTATTTTTTACTAATCAAATAATCAGGCGAACCGTCATCGGCAACACCTTTTTTATATTTCTATAATAACACCACTCCCATTTTATGTCAAATATATATTCTTTTAACAAATTTTATTCTAGATTTTGATTAACCAGTAAAAGTTAACCACTAATAAATACAAACCACGACACCCTCACCCTGCTCTGTCATAATCTGATAAAACCGCCGCAGCGTCTTAAACGCATTTGCCAGTTCCTTTTTATACTCGCTCTCTTTCTCCTCTTTCCAGTCACCCGGGTAGATATCATGCTCAATCAGGTCTTTTAGGGAAAATGCCCCCATAACCTCTTTGACACTTAACCAGTCTAAGGAGGCACTAATCCGCGCCAAATCAGCCGCACTTGTATAGGAAATAAAATTCGCCTCTTCATCCTCACTAAACGGCTTCTTTCCAACTACCGCCTCACTCAGCATACTATATTCAATGGGCTCGCAGGCGCTTACCCCAGTAAGAAGGTAATGCAGGGCATCCCACCATGTTCCCATAGCATAATACTTATATTTGTGCAAATCCTGAATCAGCTCAATCTGGTCCATCCGGTCTTCCTCGGAACTCTTTTGCAGACTTTCAATTAACTTTTCATTGGCTTCAATATAATACGCCTTCATATTCATAGCCATTTACTCCTCACATATACCTATGTCCACTTTACCAATCCACAGCTCCGGATTCGATAAAATTGCTTTCCATAAGGGCTATTTGCGCGAAATAATGAGCCGAGCGGAAGGGCTTGCACTTCCATTCGGCGAATATCGCGTCATCGAGTAGCTTGCTACGAGATGCAGCCTTATGTACCGTTACGCACGCAACTAAGTGCGAACGGGCCCGGTTGGAAACAATTTTATCGAATCTGGAGCGTCCGCTTGGTTATCATGTTCACAACTGCTGAAACGCCATATCCGTAATGGTAAAGCTTTCGTCTTTTCCGTCCCCAAGCTTCAATACATTTTCCACATTAAAGGTAATGGAAAAATGCATCTTTCCATACTGGTCTTTCTTCTCCACACTTAAGGAATCCATTACAAGTCCATCTAAAAATGTATCCTGCTTATCCTGCATATTTTTAAGATCATAGTCACTCTTTTGAGCTAAATGGACCAAGAAGGAATATAAATCCCCATTCTTGTAGATTTCCTTTCCAAACTTAATCTCATAAATGGCAACCAGTTCCGAAAGGGTTGTCTTCCCATGCTTCCAAAGCTGCTCTAACAATTCCTCAAACAGCTTTCCAAAGTTGTTGGAAATTCTTCCCTCTTCCACTTCATCCTCAAACACAAAATTCGGATTCGCCTGCTTTTTCTCCACTTTTTCACTATAATCCGTATTATCCATACGACTCTCTAACATCCGGTCAATACTTTCAATGGAAAAGGACTTTGAAAGTCTTGGCATAAAAAGGGGCGCTACAAGACTGCCAAGCCGTTCCGGTGCATTTTTGTCCATCGTCTTTTTCAGGGCATCCCGGAAGTTAAATACCGGCCGCAGCTTGCGAAGCTTTGCCCTGGTAATCATTTCATCTGCAATATTTTGCAGTTCTATGGTTTCCTTAATCAGCTCACCATGACGGATAATGGTCTTTTTAAGTTCCGTATCCAGCTTATGTATTTCCCGAAGCATTACCGACTCCTGCATCATTTCCTGCTGCGCCGAGTTGGCTTTTTTATACGCCTTATCAATCAGTGCCCGGTTCTTCTCAAACAGCTTGCTCTCCTCGTCAAACCATTTTGCCACTGTTGACATATATTCTTCACTAGCCTTCGCTCCCGCAAACACATCGTAGCTTAGCAAATCCAATACTTCCTTTTTCTGAAGAGCCAGCCTTCCCACTTCATTATTAATCCGCTTAATCACCTCTATACCACCGGCAAAATTTTCGGACTGTATCATTTTCTCAAGCAGAAGCTGCTGCACGGAGATATTGCTTTCCTCCTTAATCTCCTTCGTGTCTAAATAAAACTCAATCCCGTCCGTAGTGACATGATAAAGCACGACACCATCCACAATCCGGCTGTCTATGAGCTTTACACGGGCTGTCTTTTTCTTCTTTCCCTCCGGGTCAAAGTAAGAAAATGTAAATGCCTTTCCGTCATTTTTAATCTTATCAAAAATATAGCCAATCAGCTCTTTTTCTTCCGCCTCATCCACTGAAAGGGCAAACTCCCTCCGCAAAATCTCCGCCAGAAATCCTTCATACTGCTCATAAGTAATCTCACTCTCATGAAAGTTATTCTCATTGATAAAAAAGCGAAGGGTTGCCATGGTGATATATCCCATGTCCAAGTCACTGTATTTTCCGTCCTTATACTGGGAAAACGTAGTCTCACACAGCACAAAAAATGGATAATATTTTTTTAAATTTAACATTCTGTCTTCATGTTCACTCATAATATCGTGAATCATAATATATTTTTGTGCCATTTTAATCTCCTACTTAACAAAAAAGAAATAAAGCAATACTAAAATTCCCAACACAATCCGGTACCAGCCAAACACCTTAAAGTCATGCTTCTTAATATATCCCATCAGGAATTTAATAGCAAAAACAGACACTGCAAAAGCTGTCACCATACCAACAATCAACACGGCAAGCTCTGTGCCGGTAAATGCAAGACCGAATTTAAGAAGCTTAATGAGGCTCGCACCAAACATAACCGGAATCGCAAGGAAGAAGGTAAATTCTGCTGCAATCTCTCTTGAAGTTCCAATCAGAATACCTCCAATAATGGTAGAACCGGAACGTGAGGTTCCCGGCACCAAAGAAAGTACCTGAAACATACCAATCAAAAAAGCATCCTTAAAGCTTAAGTCTTTTAATGTTGTAATTCTTGGATTTCGTTTTTTGTTGTAATTTTCAATCACAATGAATAATACACCATATATAATTAACATCAAAGCAACTACCGTTGAGTTGTGAAGATGTTCTTCCATCCAGTCATCTAACGGAAGTCCGATTACCATAGCCGGAATACAGGCAAAGACAATCTTAAGCCACAACACAATCTTATCCATATAACAATAGTTGTTACAAAACTGCTGAAAGCCTGCCATAAATCCACCCGAAGCTTCCTTTTTGAACCAGCTCTTTTCCGGCGCATTTTTCTTTGTATGAAATGGCCACAATTTTTCGATAAAGATAACAACAACCGCTAATATGGCACCTAACTGTATCACTACATTAAACATTTCCATAAAGTCAGCACTCTGCTTAAGCTTTATAAACTCATCCACTAATATCAAATGTCCGGTACTGCTGATTGGAAGCCACTCTGTAATTCCCTCTACAATACCTAATAAAATAACCTTTAACCATTCCAAGATATTCATATCATTTCTCCATTCATAACTGTATTTGTGTTACTTTTCACAGATTTATCCATTTCCATCTGCCAACAACCTTTGAAAAGTAACGTATTGTTGCTGTCTTTCACCAAAATCATTATGTCACTATTTTATAAGAAGAGCAAGTACTTTCCGACTGTTTCGGTGCAGCCTTCTTTTCTTCCGTTTTTTCCTGTGGCACAAAGACAGACAGCAGAAAAATCAACAATACAAACAAAAAGGACAAAATAACGATAACCTTTGTGTTCGCCTTACTGATATCCGGATAACCTGCCTTTTCCTCCTGCTGCTCAACACTCTCATCTCTATCTGATTCCATATGTATTCTTACCTCCTTATATCAACATACATTCCCATCCCGATTCACAATATGTGAAATGGAATGCTCCACCATATCCGACACCGCATTTTCCGTATAAAATGCCATATGCGGAAGCATCAGCACATTCGGTAAATCCTTAAGAATCGCCATTTCCCGATGTCCAAGCACCTGATATTTGTAATCTCCATAATAGATGCCAAGTTCATTTTCAATCACATCCAGTGCCGCCGCACCCACCTTGCCGGATTCTAACGCATCAATAAATGCCGGTGTGTCAATAATACTTCCCCGGGCGGTATTGATGATAACCACGCCATCCTTCATACTGGCAAGTGACTCGGCATTTACCATATGAAAACTGCTTTCCGTCGCAGGGGTATGGAAGGTAATCACATCGGACTGTTCCATCAATTCCGTAAGGGAACAATACGCCGCATACTCCTTTGCTTCCTCATTTTCAAAAGGATCATAGGCAAGAATCCTGCATCCAAAACCGGAAAGATTCCTAATGACATGAGTTCCAATCTTACCAGTTCCCACAACACCAATGGTAAGGTCGCCAATCTCCCGTCCAATATTGCCATTTAACGAATAATCCATTCCTTCCGCGCGCTTGATAATGGATTTCATCCGGCGTAATGCCATCAAAATCAACATAACCGTATAGTCTGCCACACTCCCTGTGGAATAAGTCACATTGCTTACAGCCAGCCCGTACTTTTTCGCAGCTGCAACATCCACATGGTCATAACCGATGGTACGGGTAGAAATGTGTTTCACCCCCATATCCTTCCATACTTTGATGATATCCTCTGTAATCGGGGTTGTAATTACGCTGACACCCTCACAATCCTTTGCCAGACTTGCATTTTCCGGTGTCGGTGTCTCTCGAATTGGAACAATCTCAACATTGTATTGCTTTCCAAACTGCTCAAAATACTTTGCTTCATCAAAATCCCTGTAATTGTATGCCGCTATCTTCAAAATCTATGCCTTCTTTCCTAAAAATATTCGAATTTTACTGTTCACACCTTTGCCAGAGCGTCCGCCTAGCAAACATGTGAAAAGTAACCTTTTTCTTTTGCAAGAGCAAGCAACGTCTCCCGCTCATTTTTCTCCGGCTCCTCTAACACACACTCCAAAAGATAAGCAAGTGTTGCTCCTAACTCTTTGCCCGGCTTCATTCCATTTTCAATCAAATCTTTTCCAGTTACAGCCAAATCCTTAAGGGTAAGACATTGCTGTTCTTCCATAATCTGTTCATAATATTGTTCTAAACCTGCCAGATTATCAAGCTTTTGCTGCCGTAAAAAATCACTCTGGGCAAGGATGTCCGCCCGCTTAATCTCCACATACTCAGGGAATAAATCCGGTCCCATTTTACTAAGGGATTTTCGAAAAGACTTAAGACTTGGCATCTCACCCATTCCATAATCATGCCAGTACACCAAACGCTTTACCTTCGCGATGGTATCATTGTCAAACTTTAACCGTCTTAATATCTCCCCTGCCAGCTTTTCCCCCTCTTTATTATGTCCGTAAAAATGGTCCCCACTGGCATCACTTGTCTTTACAACCGGCTTTGCCACATCATGTAAAAGGGCCGCCCAGCGAAGATTCTGGGTTGCCGATACCTCCTCTATCACACGAATGGTATGTTCTCCTACCGAATACATATGATGCTTATGATTTTGTTCCGTCTCCATCATGGCATCAAACTCCGGCAGTACCACCTTTGTCACACCAAGCTCATAGGCAGTCCGAATCCGTTCCGGATGGTTGGAAAGCAGCAATTTGTTAAGCTCTACCCGAATCCGTTCCGCACTGATATCCTTTAAAAACTTTGCCTGTCTCCGTATCGCCTCCTGTGTTCTCTCCTCAATGGTAAAATCCAGCTGTGCCGCAAAACGCACCGCACGAAGTATCCGCAACGCATCTTCATCAAAACGCTCTGACGGCTCTCCGACGCAACGAATTACCCCATGTTCTAAATCACGGATTCCTTCAAAATGGTCGATGACACCCTCTTCATCATTATATGCCATGGCATTAATGGTAAAATCCCGGCGTTTCATATCCTCAATAAGGCTTGTACTAAAGGTAACCTCCGTTGGTCTTCTGTGATCTTCATACTTTCCATCTATCCGGTAAGTAGTCACCTCATATCCCTCAAGATTACCGGTATCTTCATTTTTCATCATCACTGTTACCGTGCCATGCTGGATTCCTGTATCAATGGTCCGTCTGAATAATGCTTTTACTTCATCCGGCTTTGCCGATGTGGTAATATCCCAGTCATCCGGTTCTTTCCCTAAAACCGCGTCCCTTACACAGCCACCTACAATATATGCTTCATAGCCCGCTTCCTGCAAAGTATGAATAATCTGGTTTGCATTTTGGGGCATTGTGATTTTTAACATCTATATCTGCTCCTTATATATAAAAATAAATTCTTTTCTTATATTCTTTCACAAAATATTACCTTATCTATTATAGTATAACTAGTTATACTATTTTATCAATATTTTTCGATTATTTGTCTACTAATTTTTGGGTTATTTGGCAGTTATTGACCATTAATGTTGCAATTAAAAAGAGTGCAAAAGCACCTAAGTTTCAGATTCTTTCTGCACTCTTTTTAGTCCCTTATTTAGTTGAGTATCCTTTCACCGGAAAGTCAGCATATTATGATTACTTACCAGCTGCCTTTAATTGCTCCTTTAACTGCTCAATTATTTTTTGCTGTTCAGCGATTTTACCTTGCTGTTCATCAATCTTCCCTTGCTGTTCATCAATCTTCCCTTGCTGCTCATCGATTTTGCCCTGCTGTTCATCGATTTTGCCCTGCTGTTCATCGATTTTGCCCTGCTGTTCATCGATTTTGCCCTGCTGTTCATCGATTT
>JAQXLK010000122.1 GCA_029012085.1 Clostridiales bacterium | reverse complement strand
TAATATCGGTCATGACCGAAAATCATTATTGCTGACATTTGATAACAGCCAGCAGGGAAACATGGGATATGAGCAGTTTATGAAGGAAGAACACCGGGTGGCTTTGCAGGAGATGATTGGAGAGCTGACGGGTAAGCAGGTGGATATCGCCTGCCAGTCGAAAGAGAGTTTGAAAGAGACAAATTTGGGAAATATCAATTTATCGAAGGTTCATTTCGATATCAAGATAGAGAATTAAAATCATTTATAGGAGGATGTAAAAATGGCAAAAAGAGGTGGTTTTCCAGGAGGAATGCCTGGTAACATGAATAATCTGATGAAGCAGGCTCAGAAAATGCAAAAACAGATGGAGGAGCAGGCAAAAGCACTGGAAGAGAAAACATATGAGGCAACTGCCGGCGGTGGTGTAATTAAGGTTACGCTTTCCGGTAAGAAAGAGCTGACAGCAGTTCATATTGACCCGGAGGCGGTTGACCCGGATGATGTGGAGATGCTTGAGGATTTATTTATGGCGGCAACAAATGAGGCACTCCGTATGCAGGAAGAGGACCAGAATGCACAGATGTCCAGAATTACCGGCAATATGGGTGGACTTGGAGGATTACCATTCTAATGGAGCTATATAGTGAACAGGTCAACCTTTTAGTAGAGCAGTTGGGAAGGCTGCCGGGTATTGGTCACAAATCAGCCCAGCGGTTAGCATATCATATTATTAATATGCCAATTGACCAGGTGAAGGCACTTTCCGGTTCTATTATAAATGCCAGAGAAAATGTCAAATATTGTAAAGAATGTTTTACCTTAACGGATAAAGAGGTTTGTCCGATTTGTGCTTCCAATAACCGGGATAAAAAGACAATTATGGTGGTGGAAACACCAAGAGATTTGGCGGCATACGAGCGCACAGGCAAATATAATGGTGTTTATCATGTGCTGCATGGTGCCATTTCACCGAAGCTTGGTATCAGTCAGGATGATATAAAGCTAAAGGAGTTGATTGTCAGACTTCGTGGTGATGTGGATGAGCTGATTATTGCCACAAATTCCGGTGTAGAGGGTGAAATTACTGCTATGTATATCAGTAAGCTGGTAAAGCCCACAGGAATTAAGGTGTCAAGAATTGCATCCGGTATTCCGGTAGGTGGAGATTTGGAGTGTATTGATGAAGTCACTCTGCTTCGTGCCTTAGAGGGACGAGTGGATTTGTAAGAAAGGAATCTTATAAAAGGAGGAACAGGTACATGAAGAGAATTGGAATGTTAACAAGTGGCGGTGACTGCCAGGCATTAAATGCCACCATGAGAGGTGTAGTAAAGGGACTTTGCAACATGTATGATGATGTTGAGATTTACGGATTTTTAGAGGGTTACAAAGGCTTAATCCGTAACAACTACAAGCTCTTAAAGGCAGAGGATTTTTCAGGAATTTTAACCAGAGGTGGTACCATTTTGGGAAGCTCCAGACAACCATTTAAATTAATGGATCAGCCTACAGAGGATGGAATTAACAAGGTAAAGGCTATGAAGGAGACTTATAAGAAATTAAATCTGGATTGCCTTGTTGTGTTAGGTGGTAATGGCTCTCAAAAAACAGCGAATCTGTTAAGTGAGGAGGGTTTAAATGTAATTGGTCTTCCAAAGACTATTGACAATGATTTATGGGGAACGGATATGACCTTTGGTTTCCAGTCTGCGGTGGATATTGCAACACAGGCAATTGACTGTATCCATACAACGGCTGCTTCCCACAATCGTGTATTTTTAGTAGAGATTATGGGACACAAGGTAGGACATATCACATTACATGCCGGTATTGCAGGTGGGGCAGATATTATTCTGCTTCCGGAGATTCCTTATGATATCAAGAGTATATGTAATGCGTTAGAGAAAAGAAGCAAAGAAGGAAAAGGATTCTCTATCATTGCAGTGGCAGAGGGTGCGATTTCAAAAGAGGATGCAGCACTTCCAAAGAAGAAGAGAAAAGAAAAGATTGCAAATCGTCCATATCCATCTGTTGCATATGAGATTGCAGACCAGATTAAGGATACTTGTGGATGTGAAGTAAGAATTGCGGTTCCCGGACATACGCAAAGAGGTGGAAGCCCGAATGCATATGACCGTGTACTTTCTTCCAGATTTGGTGCATATGCAGCACAGTTAATCCGTGATGAGAAGTATGGTCGTCTTGTGGTATTAAAGGACAATGATGTAACGGATATTGCTCTTTCTGATTCTGCGGGCAAGTTAAAATATGTTTCGCCGGATGACAGTATTGTACAGAACGCAAGAGCATTAGGGATTTCCTTTGGAGATGAATAAATAAGTAACAAAATCTCCTCGCAGACATATTCTAGTAGTATGGAAAATGTTTGTGAGGAGATTATTTATGAATATGCCGGGTTTGAATTATGATTTGGACTCCTTGTTTCCGAAAGAGCCGGATTTTTATGAAGATGAGGAGCTTTGCATGGAGGATTATGAGTATATGAAGCGCATGTATCCGAAGGAGGTAAGGCTCATTTCTTCTGTATTAGAGGAGTATTTGGACCGATTAGAGTATGAGGGAAGTCCAATGTATGCAAAGTATCCGGATGCAGTGACGATTTACCGGATCGCCGGTGAAATTTGCAGAAAGATTTCCTTAAAAGCAGATGAAAAAGAGAAATGTCAGATAAAGAATATGGTACAGGTCATGGTGTGTCAGGAAATGTATGTGAGACGAAGAAGACATGACCGTTTTTGTAGAAAATTTGTAATGAATAAAAAATAAATAGTTAATTTTAAAGTGGACACAAACAGCCTTATGGAAAACAATTTTATCGAATCCAAAGCTGTTAACTATAAATACACAATTTCGATATAAAATTAGAATACAACACACCTATGGTGTGAAGAATAGAGATATAATAGGAGAACATTATGGACGGAAGAGTGATAGGCAAAATTCTGGTTCTTGTCATGATTTTTATTGGAACCATTTTTGTTGTAAATCGAATTGATAATAGAGGAGTAGAGGAAGTGTCGGTGGAGATGGAGCAGGCGACACTTCCCATTGTGTATGTGCGATATCATGATGCGTTTATCAATACATTGCACGGATATACCGGTAAGGTAGACACAACTTATTTCAGGGATACCATTACTCCTATGGACCGGGGACAAACCATTGAATTATGGGCCAATCAGGGTGGGGATGATTTTGGAACCTATGAGTATGAGTTAAGAAGCCAGTATCAGGGAGATTTAATTGAAAATGGTTCTGTGACGGAACTGAATCATTCGGATGGATACGATAAAATAGGCATTACATTTCGTACGAAATTAGAAGAACAGCAGGAATATGTTTTAGTGCTGAAGGCAATGAGCGACGAAGAGACTGCAGTACGATATTATACCAGAGTAGTGGTAGAAAATAATTTCCATGCGGACGAGCTGCTTGATTTTGTAGAAAAATTTAATAATGCATTGTTTGATAAGGAAGAAGCACAGAATGTCATCTCAAAGAGTATAGAACCAAATGAAGACGGAAATAACGAATATTTATCACATGTGGATATTCATTCCAGCTTTTACACGATAACATTTGCAGACTTAAACCCCACACGGATTACAAAGCCGGTAGCCAGTATTAAAGAGATTGACGACAGTTATGCGGTTATCCAGTTAAAGTATATGATATCCGCAACAACAAATAAGGTTTTGGAAAATTATTATGTTACAGAAGATTATCGTGTCCGAACTGCTGATGAAAATAATATTTATCTGTTAGACTATAATCGTACCCAGGAAGCATTATTTACTATGGATAATGTGGATACCAGCAGTAATATGTTTAAGATTGGAATTGCGGAGGACGAGGATTTTCAGTTTGTTACCAGCAGCAAGCAGAGAAAGGTAGCCTTTACACAGGCAAGACAGCTGTGGTACTACGATTATGATGCGGGAACGATTACCAATGTATACGGATTCTGTCAGGCAGCAAATTATACGGACAGCCGTGTAACATATGATGCAAACGATATTAAAATTCTTACATTACAGGATAATGGAGATATTGTATTTGCAGTATATGGGTATATGAATCGTGGTATTCATGAGGGAAAAGTTGGAATTGCGGTATATCAGTTTACGGCGGAGAAAGACCGGATGGAGGAAGTGCTGTTTATTGAGAACAATAAGCCTTATGATATATTAGAAGAAGATATGGAAACGTTAATGTATCTAAATGAAGATGGTGAATTTTATTACTTTGACAATGATTGTATTGTGAAGGTGGATACTAAGACGAAAATTTCAGAGATTTTTATTGAGGATGTGTTAAATGAGCATTTAGCTGTATCGGAAGATAATCATTTAGTCGGTTATCCAAATTCCCTTCTGCCGGAAAATACTGACAAGATTACTGTTTACAATTTGAATACGAAGGAAAGCAAGGAGATTGCAGCCGGCAGTGGAGAACGGTTAGAGGCGATTGGTTTTGTGGAAACGGATTTGATTCTTGGAAGAATCCGGGAAGGTGATATAGAGACAAGGCTGGATAAGACCGTTATCTGTCCGATTTCTACCATAGATATTATTGATAAGGATAGTAAAGTGGTAAAAACGTATGGCTCCACAGGTGTATATGTGATAGAGGCGGCTGCCAAAGATGGTGTGGTATATCTTGACCGGGTACGGAAAATAAATGGTGAATTTGAGGAGACGACACAGGACTTTATCACTTATAAGGAAGAGGAAAACACAGATAAGCTGTCTACCACATACAAATTTTCTGAAAATGCATACAATGAGCTTTATTTAAAATTTCCGGATTATATTTATGTGACAGAGAAACCAAAGCTGATGATGACAAAGCATATTGTTAATGAGGAAGATACGACAGTTAAAGTTACATTTGACCATACCAATAAAAAGTTTTATGCATATGCACAGGGAAAGTACGTTACGGATTATTTAAGTCTGAATGAAGCGGTACGTGTTGCTTATGAAAATGCTGGTGTTGTGTTGGATGAAAATGGTGTGATTGTCTGGAGAAAAATTGCAGTTAAGGATTATCATACTGTTGCAGATAAAGTGAAGATTTATACGGTTACGGATATACCGGATACGTTAGCTGCCTGCATCTATATGATGGGTATGTACGAAGAGAAGAATCCGGACATGGCGCTGATGAAACAGGATTTGGAAAATGATATGTCAATTGAGGATGTTATTCTTAAATATACAGGACGACAAGGAACGGATATTACAGGATGCGATTTCGAAAATGGTCTTTACTATCTATGTAAAGATGCTCCGGTTATAACCCGTTTTGCGGATGGAACTTATGTACTTGTTACCAGTTATAATGGTGAGAAAATACGTTATATCAACCCACTAGAGAAGGATGATATTGTAGAGTCCCGTGAGGAATTTGAGAAGAAAGTAAAGGATAGTGGAAATGTATTTATAAGCTATGTGAGATAACGAGATGGAAGCTCTGGATTTTATCGAATTCAGGGCTTCTATTTGTTAGGGTTGAAGTATTATAACTGGCACTGTAAAAAATATCAAAATTGGCTGTTTTGAAAATGCCAGATTGTGGTATGATACTTTTATTGACAAGAAGCGCTTCCTGTTCAGATGAAAACAGGAAAGGAAAAGTATCATGAAAGAAAACAGATATGAATTGAATAAAGAGTTGGCACAGATGTTAAAGGGCGGTGTCATTATGGATGTTACGACACCGGAGCAGGCTAAGATTGCTGAGGCAGCGGGAGCATGTGCAGTTATGGCATTAGAGAGAATTCCGGCGGATATTCGGGCTGCCGGAGGTGTATCCAGAATGAGTGACCCGAAGATGATTCAGGGAATCCAGGAGGCGGTATCCATCCCTGTTATGGCAAAGTGTCGTATCGGACATTTTGTGGAGGCACAGATTTTAGAGGCAATCGAGATTGACTATATCGATGAAAGTGAAGTATTGTCACCGGCAGATGATGTATATCACATTGATAAGACAAAGTTTAAGGTGCCGTTTGTATGTGGAGCAAAGGATTTAGGGGAAGCACTCCGAAGAATCAATGAGGGTGCATCCATGATTCGTACGAAGGGAGAACCGGGAACCGGAGATGTGGTTCAGGCAGTCCGTCACATGCGGATGATGAATCATGAGATTGCGAAGATTACAGCTATGCGTGAAGATGAGTTGTTTAACGAAGCAAAGGAATTACAGGTTCCATATGAACTGGTAGAGTATGTGCATAAAAATGGACGACTTCCGGTTGTGAATTTTGCGGCGGGAGGTGTGGCAACTCCAGCAGATGCAGCACTTATGATGCAGTTAGGAGCAGAGGGTGTATTTGTCGGTTCCGGAATCTTTAAGTCAGGCAATCCGGAAAAACGTGCCAATGCCATTGTGAAAGCGGTTACCAATTATACAGACGCAAAAATGATTGCAGAGCTTTCTAAGGACTTAGGAGAAGCAATGGTAGGTATAAATGAGCAGGAGATTGAATTACTGATGGCAGAGAGAGGAAAATAATGCAAAATGAAGAGTAACGTGGTAGTTGGAATCTTAGCTCTTCAGGGAGCATTTGCAGAGCATGGACAGATGTTAGATAAGCTTCATGTAGAGCATTTTGAAATACGGCAGAAAAGGGATTTGGACCGGAAATTTGATGCATTGATTTTGCCGGGTGGAGAGAGTACGGTCATGGGAAAATTGCTTTGTGAGCTTGATCTGATGGAGCCTCTTCGGGAGAAAATACAGTCAGAAATGCCGGTTTTTGGAACCTGTGCAGGATTGATTTTGCTGGCAAAGGAGATAGAAGGAGAGAATCCTTATTTGGGAACCATGAATATCCGCGTAAAGCGGAATGCTTATGGAAGACAGCTTGGAAGCTTTCATACGGAGAATGTGTTAAAGGGAATCGGAGCGATACCAATGACTTTTATCAGGGCACCGTATATTGAGGAAGTGTTAGAAGGGGCTGAAGCTTTGGCAGAAGTGGATGGGAAAATCGTTGCAGCAAGACAGGGAAAGCAGCTGGTGACGGCATTTCATCCGGAGCTTGATGAGGATACAAGAGTGCATGAGTATTTTCTGAGTATGGTAGGATTAAAATAAAAAAAGCTGTCATTCGGCTGATTATAAAAATATAATCGCCAGTGACAGCTTCTTTTTAGTTATTCATCTTACTCTTCAGAGATAGATCCGGTTGGGCAAGTACCAGCGCAAGAACCACATGAAATACATGTTGCTGCGTCGATTTCGAACTTACCATCTCCTTCACTGATAGCACCTACTGGGCAAGCGCCAGCACAAGCACCGCAAGATACACAGTTATCAGAAATAACGAATGCCATAATACATGTCCTCCTTTAATATTTTCAATATGCAATAGACACAACGTGTCCCATAGCCTATATTTTAAAACAAGTCCTCATAGATAGCAAGTATTTTTTCTAAAGCATTATTGTGCTGCTTTTTTCTCATCATCCTGTCTGCGCCGCTTGGCTGCCTTTAAGATGATTTCTCTTGCTCGTATTGCCTCTTCTTTTGGTAAATCCTTTAGTCCTTTTAATGGATAATCCATGCCAAGCTTCTCGTATTTTACAACGCCCATGCTGTGGTATGGAAGGCAGTCTAAGGCTTTTAAGTGCTTAAGACCTCCGATAAAATATCCAAGCTGGTCAAGATACTCGTCTACCAAGGTAATACCTTCTACGATAACGTGGCGAATCCAGATGTCGATACCCTGTTCATCTAAGAACTTAGCAAAATCTAAGATATTGTCATTTGGCTGTTTGCAAAGCTCTTTGTGCTGTTCCGGGTCAATATGTTTGATATCTAGCATAACTAAATCTGTACATTTTGCAAGACGTTCAAACTTTTTTAAAAGCTCCGGATTATCGCGGTGGAAAATGACACCGGATGTGTCAAGACAAGTGTGAATTCCTTTTGCCTTTGCAGCCTCAAACAACTCAATTAAGAAATCAATCTGCATCAAAGGTTCACCACCGGTTGCAGTAATTCCGCCATTGGTGTAGAACGATTTGAGTGACTCATATTGTGCCAGTAAATCTTCCACGGTGTGTTCTTCGCCACCTGTAGGATCCCAGGTGTCGGGATTGTGGCAGTATTTGCAGCGCATAGGGCAGCCTTTAAAGAATACTACAAAACGCATTCCAGGACCATCAACGGTACCGCAGGTTTCTATAGAATGAATATGTCCAATCATTTGCTTACTCCTCTCTATTAAATCATCTTATGATAAATATATAGTTTATCACAGATATGAGAATTATATCACAAATTGAACAACAAAACAATTTTCTACCATAAATTTATGTGGTATTTTATGAGAATTCGAGTATAATGTTTATATGAGAAGTGGTAGACTAGACGGTTGTGAAGCATTTTGTACAGTTTATTTAATAATGGATTCTGAATTAGCAGGATGGGGATAATCAATATGAATAAAGTAATAAAACAAGAGAAGGACAGAGCAGTACAGAATTATGAAAATATTCTTTTGGCTTTAGCAGCTGAAACATACAAGGGAATCCGATTGCTTGATTTAGAAACAACGGATGCTGATTATATTTGTTTTGAAAATGATCAAATAAACAGAACAAAAATTGGAGATTGGATGTGCTGGTTAAAGACGCAGGAGAAAAACATTTATCCAGAGGATTGGCCAGATGTATATGAAGTGTTAAGTATTGATAATCTGCGCCAGATGAAAGAGAAAGAGGCATTTCAAAAAAATTATAGGTCTATATACAAAGATGAGGAAGGATATTATCGTACATATTCTACAACGGTTTCCATCATTTATGTTGGAGGTAAAAAGACCGCAATCATGTCAACGATTGATAATACAGAGGTTGTGAAAAAAGAGATAAAGCAGAAGAATCTTTTAAGCTCTGCGGCAAGTATTTATATCTCCATGCATGTGGTGGATATAAAGAATGATGTGATGGAATCCCTTAAGAGTGAAGAACATATTAATCATTTGCTTGGGGGAAGAAAACACAATGTACAGGAATTATTTAGAGAAATCATGACAGATTTAACGGATGATCAGTTCTTAGAAGGTATGATGAGTTTTGTTGATTTTACGACATTGAACGAGCGAATGCAGGGTGTAAATAATATATCTTTTGAATTTTTAGGAAAAATATCAGGATGGTGTCGTGCCCGTTTTATAGTCGTTGATTATGATGAGCATCATCAATTAAACAGGGTATTATGGGTTGTTGAGAATATAGATAAAGAGAAGAAAGAATCCAACGAGTTGAGATATTTGTCAGAGACAGATTTAATGACGGGTATACGTAATCGAGGTTCGGGAGAAAGAAAAATTAAGGAATTGATTGAAGATAATCATCAGGGAATGTTCTGTTTGCTGGATATAGACAAATTTAAGTCCGTAAATGACCAATTCGGTCATGGTGTTGGAGATAAGGTTATAATAGAAATTGCGAGTTGCTTAAAATCATCCTTTAGAAAAAATGATATCATATTGCGTTTAGGTGGTGATGAATATGCTGTATTTGCAGATGGAATTATCGATAAACAAGTTGGTGTAACCATTATAGAACGTTTTTTTGACGCAATAGAAAGCATTGATATACCGGAACTCGGAGAACGAAAAATCACTGTTAGTGTAGGAATTGCTTTTAAAACCTTAGAAGATGACAATGATTTTGAAATATTGTATAAGCATGCGGATCATTGTGCATATGAAAGCAAAAATATTGTTGGTAATGCATATATGTTTTATGAAGTATAGCGATTACGTAATACGAGGAAGGTATAATATAAACTATGTGTTTTGGAATTAAAAAGTTGTTTTAGTATTACATTAAAAAGAAGTGGTATTTACGTATTGGCGTAAATACCACTTCTTTTTTAAATCTTGTTAACTTTTTCTCAATTACATAGACTCATGGAATGTTCTTGAAATAACGTCAGCCTGCTGTTCTGGAGTTAACTTGACGAAGTTAACAGCATATCCAGAAACACGGATTGTTAACTGTGGATAGTTCTCTGGATGCTTCTGAGCATCTAATAATGTGTCACGGTTTAATACGTTAACATTTAAGTGGTATCCACCTTTTTCAATATAACCATCTAACATGTTTACTAAATTATCAACCTGCTGTGAATTTGTAGCCATTGTATAAATTCCTCCTTATATCTAATAATATAATACAGTAAAATCTGTAATGAATTAATCGTTGTGTAATTCTTCGTCCATACCTTCCATTAAGGTAGGAACGCTGCATGCAAGGTCGCCCTTAGCGCAGTCCGTACAACCCATTGTAACCTCGGTTTTTTCACCGTCAGCTACGGTATCTTCCACGGATACATTCACGTGACCATGTCCGTTACCAATCATATTGTCTAACATTGAAACAATGTCATCTACCTGATTCTTGTCTGCCATCATAAACCTCCAAGCTGTAAAAGTGAAACATTGTTAAAACATCATTTCATGTCTGTGTAAGCTGGCTGGCAGCTCACACAAACATGTTCATTCTAATGTTATTATTATTTGCTTAAATCGATATCGATATCACCAGCAAATACCTGATCCTCTTTACCAAGAGCACCTGGGATGATAGAGAAGGTATTAGAGATACCATCCTGAGCATCCTTAAATGGAATCTTAGCTACAGAAGCAAGAGAAGCTACTGCACCGTGAGTATCTCTCTTGTGAAGTGGGTTAGCACCTGGAGCAAATGGTGCACCATGCTTACGTCCACAAGGTGTATCACCAGTATTCTTACCATAAGTTACGTTAGAAGTAATTGTAAGAATAGACTGTGTTGGGATACCGTTTCTGGATACGTGATGCTTTCTTAACTTGTTCATGAATGTAGTTACAACGTATGTTGCAATCTCATCTACACGGTCATCGTTGTTACCATACTTAGGGAAGTCTCCCTCTGTCTCATAGCTAACTACGATACCCTGCTCGTTACGAATTGGCTTAACAGTTGCATACTTGATTGCTGATAAAGAGTCTGCTACTACAGAAAGACCAGCAACACCTGTTGCGAAGTATCTCTTAACATCTCTGTCATGTAATGCCATCTGAATTCTCTCGTAAGCATACTTATCATGCATATAATGAATGATATTAAGTGCGCTAACGTAAACCTTAGCTAACCATTCCATCATATCATCAAACTTAGCCATTACATCATCGTAATCAAGAGGACCATCGCCCTCAACCGGACGATACTTAGGACCTACCTGTACGCCTGTACACTCATCAACACCACCGTTGATAGCGTAAAGTAAACATTTAGCAAGGTTAGCACGTGCTCCAAAGAACTGCATCTCTTTACCGATAACCATTGAAGATACGCAGCAAGCGATACCATAGTCATCACCGTGAAGAGGTCTCATCATATCATCGTTCTCATACTGGATAGAAGATGACTTGATAGACATCTTAGCACAGAACTGCTTCCATCCTAATGGAAGTCTTGTTGACCAAAGTACTGTCATGTTTGGTTCTGGAGCAGTACCTAAGTTGTTCAATGTATTCAAGAAACGGAATGACATTTTAGAAACTAATGTACGTCCATCAACACCCATACCACCTAATGACTCAGTTACCCAAACTGGGTCACCAGCGAAAATCTGGTTGTACTCTGGTGTACGAGCAAACTTAACACAACGTAACTTCATTACGAAATGATCGATAAACTCCTGAATCTGCTCCTCTGTGAAAGTACCATTTGCTAAATCTCTCTCAGCGTAAACATCTAAGAAAGTAGCTGTACGTCCAAGAGACATAGCAGCACCGTTCTGCTCCTTAACAGCTCCTAAGTAACCGAAGTATGTCCACTGAATAGCTTCCTGTACATTCTTAGCTGGCTGAGAAATATCAAAACCATAGAAAGAAGCCATCTTTGTTAACTCTTTAAGAGCTTTAATCTGCTCAGCAATCTCTTCTTTACCACGAATTACATCATCTGTGTAAACAGTACCGAAAGATTCCTTCTGCTCTAACTTGTCCTCGATCAATCTGTCTGTTCCGTAAAGAGCAACTCTTCTGTAGTCACCGATGATACGTCCACGTCCGTAAGCATCTGGAAGACCGGTAATGATGTGGTTTGTACGACATGTTCTAATCTCTTTGTCATATACATCGAATACACCTTCGTTGTGAGTCTTTCTGTGCTTAGAGAAGAAATCTACAACTTCTGGGTCTACTGTATATCCGTTGTCTTCACAAGCCTTCATAGCCATACGAAGACCACCATATACATTCATACCTCTCTTAAATGGCTTATCAGTCTGGAAACCTACGATAGTCTCTTTATCTTTATCAAGATATCCTGCACCATGAGAAGTTAATGTAGAAACAACCTTGGTATCCATATCAAGAACACCGCCTGCTTCTCTTTCCTTCTTAGTTAAATCCATAACCTGTGCCCAAAGATCTTTTGTGTTCTGAGTTGGTCCGCAAAGGAAAGAATCATCACCTTCATATGGTGTGTAGTTCTTCTGGATAAAGTCACGAACATCGATAGTCTTTTCCCATACACCGCCTGTAAAACCATTCCATTCAGCTTTCATTATTAAAATATCCTCCTTTGAAATAAAAATTATTTGCGAAAATCACCAAATTGTACCAGTGAAATTCTCATAACTCTATTATAGGTTTATCTTGTATACACGTCAACGAAATTCTTTGTAAATTTTGTACTTTTTTGGGTACATTTTTTATAGTGCAAGTGAGTAAATGAATATTCATAAACGTAGAAAAATCAATATGTTGTGGTTTTGGGTGGATTGTATACACGATAGCTACGAGGCGTGCGTCCGGAAAGAGTAAGAGTGTGGCGTCGTGCTCGCACGTAAGACACACTCTTACTCTTTCCGGACATACGGCGACAGCCGTGACCGAGATGGAGCAAAGCGGAATCGAGGTACACGCCTCGTGTGGGAGAGACAGCCGTGACCGAGATGGAGCAAAGCGGAATCGAGGTACACGCTGAGGAAGGAAAAATTGAAATAAAATGAATGCTATTGCTTGCTATTTGCGTCAAATCTGAATATAATTAAAGTAATTTAGAAAAAATATGTTTAAAGGAGATGATTTTTATGAAAACAATTAGTATCAGATTAGAAGATTCCATTTATGAAGAACTTGGCGAGATGCTGGATGCAATGGGGCAGACAAAGCAGACTTTTTATGAGACATTTACAAGAACGGCGTTAAGAGAAAGAAGTATTCCATTTATCATTTCTGCACCGGTAACAAAAAAGGATACGACCAATGAAAAAAA
>JAQXLK010000121.1 GCA_029012085.1 Clostridiales bacterium | reverse complement strand
AAATTTCTTTTAGAAAAATGTCCTTATAGTACAAAATATTAACTTGAACTGACACGATTTTAATTTAAAATCGTTTATTTTAACCCTTTAAGACAGGTTATTTTGTCGTACTCTTGTCGTACCATACAATTTCAAAGTCCGCAAGCCCTCATAAACACTGGATTTATTTGTCTAACGACTTCATCGTCGGAACTGCGTCAGTAAAAACTAACAAAAAATGTCTTTAACTGTACATTCATTTCATCAAATGTCTTTTTTCAAAATCCAAAATGTGTCTTTTTACGTCATTTGATGTGGCACCCTGCGAGTCACTTGCGGGTCAACCACCAGCTTCGTGCACAGTAAAATCACTTGATCAAATTAGACCGAAGATGCTCATGTGGTTCCAAAGAAGTCCATGAGACACTTCGTTTTCAGAAATAACATTGCGTACTTTTTAAGTACGCTTATCTTATTATAATCTTTCCATTCAGATTTGTCATTACTTCCTGCTTCTTTTCCTGCGTACAGTCAGCATAAATATCCATAGTAGTCTGAATATCTGCATGACCCATAATGGACTGAATTACCTTAAGGTTGGATTCATTCTCACACAGTCTGGTACAAAAAGTATGACGTAAGTTATGCGCGCTAAAGTTTGGAAGAATAAATGGCTCTCTGCCTTCCTTTGCAGCTGCTTCTTTTTCTCTCTCATTGTAGGCATTCGTTGCTCTGTGAATTGCATTGTTCACACAGCCTGCCTGATACAATATATGGTCGGCGGTCGTAAATACAAATCCCGAATAACCATCAATCTCTTCCTCGCAGAATCCTAGGCACTTCTGAAGCTGATACTCTAAAAGAAATGCTTCCATCACTTCATCCACAATGGGAATGCTTCTGGTGCCGGTCTCAGTTTTAGGAGACTGAATATGTCTTTCGATTTTTCTTTCTCTTCCAACCGGTCTGTCTGTAAGATTGTGATTCACACTGATAATGCGATTGGTAAAATCAACATCCTCCCACCGAAGTCCCAGACATTCTCCAATTCTCATTCCTGTTCCAAGTAGAATGGTAATAATTGGATACCAGCCCTTAAACTCTGGCGTTTCTTCAAGGAAGTTTATGAAAGCTCTCTGCTGCGGAATTGTAAGTGCATGTCTTTTTGGCTTTACCCACAGCTTACTCTTCTTAATCTCATTCATCACATCATCTGACGGATTCTTACGAATGATATCTTCCCTTACCGCTAATGCAAATGCGGGATGAAGCTGTGTATGTACATGCTCAACAGAAGTAGCAGCCAATCCACGCTCCTGCATGAGTGAATAGTAGAACTTCTTAATATCCGAATACTTAATATCCACTATCCTTCTTTGTCCAAAGGTATCTCTTACATAGCTGTTGTAATAATAGATATACCCTGCAAGAGTTGTTTCCTTCAGATTGAATTTCTGACTAATGTATCTGTCATACAGATCATTCAAGGTCATTCTTTGAGCAGTACTGACATCGATTCCATCATCGCGATCCCTGAGAATCTTTTTTTCCTTTTCCCTGAGTTCAACGATATTCTTGGCATAAACTACATGCCGCTTTTTCTCGTTGTCTACATAGGAATATGAATACCTTCCATCAGCTCTGACGCATTCTCCTCTTCGAAGCACATAGCCGTTTTTATCTTTTCTTTTTTCACTTGCCATGCTATCACCTCACTTATATGTGAGGAACAGTTAGCTATTGGCTCTTTTGCTTTTCCTGATCAAGCTGCATCTGTATGCCTCGCTTAATCACTTCTGCATTGGTTAGATCGTGTCTTTTGGCATAGGCTTCGAACTCTTCAAACTCCTTCGCAGTGAGCCTTGCACTAATCTTATATGCTCTTGGGTCTTCCGCTACCGGTCTTCCAGTTCTCATCTTTGCCTCCTTCACTATCTATATCCATTATATTTTATGGGTTCCATCAAGTCAATAACTAATTGTTCCAAAAATCTAAAACAAAGTAGAATCCTCTCGAAAATTATCATCCAGAAATTTATCAAAAAGCTGTGTATCAATAATTACCATTCCACAAACCTTCAGAACAGCTCCGGCCTGCCTGGCAATCTTATCAAAGGAATGGCGACCCATGGGATACACCTTTGGACCATCCACCTGACGTATATATTTTGCTCTTCCCGGATTCATATACTGTTTAAACTTCTTATCATTTTCCAATTCTTCAAGTTCCTGTATTTCTATCATCTTTGCCATGTTATCATCCTCTCTTGTATGTTGGAGTTGTCATATCCTTCTTGATTGTCACTTTGATTCTGCGAATTTTCTGTTTTGCAGATTCATAATTGATGCCAGTGTCTTCAGCAATCTTCATAAGATCGATTTCCTGCTTAATTGCTTCCATCAAGGTTGCATATCCTTCAACACTTCCGGTAAGTTCTTCCACTCCAAGTCTTGGAACCGGATCACCATCCGCCTGCGAAATATCAAATGTACTAACAGGCCTAAAAGCATTTACCTTTACTTCAATGACTTCCTTTACAGGTTCACCGTCCTTGTCAAGTACAGGCTTACCATCTTCACCAATCTTATCCTGTTCTCTTTCCATCTTGTAAGGCGCAGGAGCCATAACACGGATTCCCTTCTCACCCTTCTTTACAAAACGGCCCATTTCCTTCCAACCGGTAAATGACTGACGCATTGTAGCATCCGGTTTCTGCATCATAATAAGGATCTGATTATTAATGGAATATCTTGGCATCTTGGCACAAAAATCCAAGTATGCTTTATAATTCTCTCCCTGAAATACATCCTTTACACCAGCTTCAAGCTTCTCTGTCATCTGGTCCATTTCCTGTTTTCTGGCCTCAGCTGCAGCCTTAGGATCAAATTTACTCTTATCAAAATCTGCCATGTTTACTTATCCCCTTTCTTTGATTTTTCCTTCAATTTCTGAAGTTTGTTTTTAATAGATTTGCTCTTTGTGGTTGTCGCATTTTTTGCGACAGTTCGATTGCTCATGCCTTTGGCATATTCTGTGTATCTTGACTTTCTACCCATTGTTTTTCCTCCATTCAAAAAGGGCGACCGATTGGCCGCCCTCATATCACTCTATATATTTCAATTTGTTTCACTAGTCCTATGTGAACAGATCATCACCCACAATAACATTTTGTACAATTTCGGAATATTTGCTCCGCTTATATCCATTTCCGCAGATTAGCGTTACATGAATAGCATCCTTCGTTTCGGTCATCGTTTGGAACCTAGAAAGTCTA
>JAQXLK010000120.1 GCA_029012085.1 Clostridiales bacterium | reverse complement strand
AAGTTTTACATCAATTTTCTGTACATATTATCTAAGGTACTGAATTCGCGGGATGATTATAAGATGGGATATATATGGCAGACAGAAGAATTAATCTGCTATGACCAGATTAACCCGACACAGTATGTATTTCATGAAGATACAGAGACTTGTACACCGGTGTATAGCACGTATTATGAGAACTATGAAGAGTTTTATAAATGTGCGTTAGAAGATGTGGAAACAGCAAAGAAAACATCGGATTATGGATTGGATATGGAGCATCATCCAAACTGGTTTGATGCGTCTTATATATCGTGGCTTTCCTATGATTCCCTTAATATCGAACTGCCGGATGGGTATTTGTTCTTTGCACCGATTGTAAACTGGGGAAAATACAGGGAAGAGAATGGAAAACTTATGATGCCTGTCAGTGTCCGGTTAAATCATGCCATTGCGGATGGATTTCTGGTTGCCAATGTATTTCGGCTACTGGAAAAGGAGATAGGTATATTTTGTTATGAAAGAAGACAAGATTAAGAACTTTATAGGAAATTACCCTTATTTTTCTTTACAGAAATATTAGGGGGAAAAAAGAAAATAAAGGAAAATATAGTATATTATCAAACAAATTGTAATTTGGCTATAAATCCGCTATACTAGTGATAAGGCATTTATGTAATGTTTTGGGTTTGATATGATTATATTTTTACAAGGGGGATACGTATGGATTTGAGTGTAGACCAAATACGAATTGTCAACAGCAAAACAACTGGACAAAGCTTAATCAAAGGGGTGGCAGGTAGTGGAAAGACGACGGTTGCACTTTTCAAATTGATAGCATTGCAGCAGCAAAAAGAGCTGAAAGATGAGAAAGTGCTTGTTGTTACATATAATAAAACATTAATCGAGTATATGGAATATCTGTGTCAGGAATATGGAGTCTCCGTTGATAAAAAGAAGGTGGAGATTCGGACCATAGACAGTATTATATTTTCCATGTTGTCAGAGAAATCATGTGAAATTATAAACTCTCAAAAACAAAGAGATAAGATGAAGCTGGCAATGCAGAAGGTAAGAGAGAAGTATCCGGACAATTCTGTGATTGGCGATAAAAATGTACAATTTTTACTGGAAGAGATTGACTGGATAAAGAGTTGCATGTATCTTACGAAAGAGGAATATATGAATGTAGACCGGCTGGGACGGAATAGTATAGGAGAGAACCGCATTCGTCTGGCAAAACAGTCGGAGAATCGTGCGGCTATTTTTGATGTGTTTCTAACATATGAGAAGCTGTTGCAGGAAGAAAATTTAACGGATTATAAAACAAAGGCACTTAAAGCATTGCTCAAAATAAAAAGAGGTGAGCTGAAACCAAAGAAATACAGCTTTATCATTGTAGATGAGAGTCAGGATTTATCACGTGTCCAGTTAGAGCTGATTCGGGAAATGTATGAGGAATCTGACCATAGTAATATTATTTTCATTTCTGATGTCGCCCAAAGTATATATACTCAGTCATGGTTGTCTAAGCAGAGTTTTAAAAGCATTGGTTTTGACATGTCAGGTAAATCTAATATTTTATCAAAAAATTATAGAACCACGAAGCAGATTGCATTGGCGGCATATTCACTAATTAATCATGACACAGATTTGAGAAATAGTAGTGATTATGTGGAACCGGAATTATTAGAACGAAATGGTTCCAAGCCACGATACCGCCATTTTGAAGAGGAAGAAAACGAGTTTGCTTATATCACAGCAGAGATTAAGAAATGTGCCATAAAATATGATTTGAAAGATATTGTGGTTGTGGCAAGAAATAAAGGATATTTGGAAAAACTGAAAACCTACTTTGTGAAACATGGAGTGGATGCAGTATTATCTAAGGAGTTAGAGCATAGTAATGTGAAACCCTTCTGTGTGGATAAGGTCAAGTTGTTTACGTTACATTCTATTAAGGGATTGGAAGCCTCTGTGGTATTTATTGCCGGGATTAATGAAAACATTCTGCCATTTTCACAGGAAATAGTGGAGGTGGAGCGAAAACTCTTATATGTTGGTATGACGAGAGCGAAGCAATTGCTTTATTTGACCAGCAGCAGGGAGGCATCTGTATTTATTAGCGAAATTGAGCAGAAATATCTGCAGTTATCTGATCAGGAAAATGAGGATTTTTATGATGTTTCTATAGAAAATTATCAGTTTTTTGACCAGATTAAAAAGGTGGATAGTGAAGAGGAGAGCGTGCGGCAATGGTATCTGGAGCAGCTACAGACACGGTATGGTTATCCGATACAACGAATGAAAGCAGAAGCAGGTGTAAAATGTGGAAGCAAACTATTTTTTGTAGATATAGCAGTATATGAAGATGATGCACAGGAGATTCCTCTTATCTATGTGGAAACAAAAAAGCCAGGTGAAGATCTTGCTGATGCTTTGAAACAGGTTAAATGTTACATTGTACCGGGAAATGCTGCAAGGTACATTGTGGCAACGGATGGACATAAGCAGATAGTGGAAAAATATGAAAATGGAACGTATAGCAATTGTGATGATATACCATTTTTCAGTGATGAGGAACAGAAATGTGAAATATTCCAATATTACGATTTTGTGCATAATAGAACCTTTAAATACATGCAAAACAGTGATGAAAATATCTGTTTAAAAAATATGATTGATGATACAGAGATGGACTACACATATTTGCCAATAAAGGGTAGTGTAGCAGCTGGTAATCTCAAATATGTAAATGTTGTGCATGGCAGAGAGGAAATAATTCCATTGGAGGCAGTCAAAGATCCTGATATGAAATTTATGTTGCAGGTATCGGGTGACAGCATGATTGATTTTAATATTTTGGATGGTGACAGGATTATAGTAAAGAAACAGGCTTTTGCCAAGGAAGGTAGTATCATTGTCGGGGGAAATAGGGCAATGGATGAAGCCACAGTAAAGCAGTTTCATTATGACGGAGAAGAAAATGTGATTTTGCATCCTGGCAATAAGAAATATCAGGATATTGTAATTAAGTTTGAGGATTTTTATATTAATGGAGTTGTCGTCGGGGTGATAAGGAAGAAGTGCAGATAAAGAGTTTGTATTTGTAAAATAGATGAAGTGGAGCGAAAATTGCAATTTTGCTAGAGTAAGAGTAGTTATCATTGCAAATGTATTGAAAAAGTAATGATGTAGTAGTATAATGATATAAAAATATGGAGGTAAATAGTATGGCAAGTACAATTCAGATACGAGTGGATGATGAATTAAAAATAAAATCAGATAATCTTTTTAAGGATCTTGGTACTGATACTACTACTGCAATCAGAATGTTTTTAACACAGGCAGTTGCTCATAATGGATTTCCGTTTGAAATAAAAAAGACAGTACAAAGTCCTTATATGGCCATGTCAGAAGAGGAATTATTACAGAAACTGGAAGTTTCAAGAATGCATGCTGATGAAGGTAAGTTTAGAGATGCAGATGATGTAATATCTGATATGAGGGCAAAGTATGGAATATAAAATAGTTATTACATCTGATGCGGAAGCGGACTTAGAGGGATTTATCAGATATCTATTGTTTGAGAAGAAAAGTGAGCAGGCGGCAACAAATTTGCTTAACGATTTTGAAGTGACAAAACGAAGTTTGTCAAGAACAGCAGGAAGTTTAAAATTGTGTGACAATCCGAAATTAAAAGCTCTCGGATATAGAAGAATTAATTTCTTGGCACACAGATATTTTATGATGTATCGCCTGGAAGGCATGGATGCAATCGTGGATAATATTTTTCATGAACTACAGGATTATGAAAATAAGATGATATAGTTAATCAGATAGGGCAGTTAATTGTATATAATTAGCTGCCTTTTTAGAAACGGTAAATTTGAAATTAGATTTGAAAATAAGGTGAAAAATGATGAAAAAGCTATCTATTCCAAAAATAAATTCAATACACTTCGGAGCCAGATGGATTGGCGTTGGTTTCCTGCTAGGTGGCGTCATTCCCCTTATTATTTGTCTGTTGTTTCACATTTTTTTATGGGAATTGTGTGTAATTGGTGGAATCATAATTGTGGGATTTGTCATTGTGTTTGCAATAGAGATGCACCAGGATTTTGGTAAGATACCATACTATGAACGGCATTTAAAAGAAACAATACCATTTGATCCCCAAAAGCAATATGCTGTCATTCGAAGTTCTATCTGTACAGGAGAAAAAGTTGCTGGATTTAAGAGTATAGAGGACGGACATTTCACAGAGGTGATGTTGGTTAGAACAGATGAAGAGGAACAGCGATTTAAAAAAATATATAATCTTGAAACAGTAAAGAAGGAATACTAATAAACGGAGGAACTTTGTATGGGAAAGAGCAGATGTGTGACATATACTGAAAAGGATAAAGAAATAGTTAGGAAAGGCCTAACATCTATTCAAAAAGTATTATTGGGTGAAGATATGGATAAGAAACGCAGTTTGCTTTTTTGTCTAGATTGGTATATGGATCCATATTATGGTCAAGATATTGCTGATATTAAGGATGAACTTATTAATCTTTTGCAAACGGTTGTTATTATATCTAATGATATAGATGTAAAAGAAGATGCTTTGCAGTTACTGGGAGATTATACATGGGGACCATATCAAATATTAGAGGAACACTTTGATGATATAGAAAACGAATTGAGACCAGACGTAGAGTATATAGTTAACATGCATAGGATTGCAAAAATAGAACAAATTATGGTAGCAGAGTGTGAGAAACTGTATGAGGAATGATCAATTAGTTAAAATAAAAAAGTTATTGGATAGGTTAATTCTTCAATATAGTTATATAATGGTAGGGTAAATAAATTATTTTTTCTTTCGTTGGATGGTAGTAAAAAGATTGAAGATTTGATAGAATATAATAGATGGAGGTGTTTAATATGTGTGATGTTAATAAATATTCAAGAATGTATAAAGATATGAAAACATTGCAACCAGAAGATACTCTTCAATTGGTGTTAGAAGCTAAAGATGATGAAGAAAGAGATTTCTTTGAGATGTTGGGAAATTTTTTGTTACAACAAAAATAAAAGAAGGTTATTGAAAGGAATCTGTTCTAAATGAAGAAATATATATTAATTGCCGGCGTTAATGGCGTCGGCAAATCTACTTTATAAGGAGGAACATTATGTTAGAAGTAGGAACAAAAGCACCGGAGTTTTCATTACCGGATCAGAATGGAACAATTCATACATTGAGTGAATATGCAGGAAAGAAAGTAATCCTGTATTTTTATCCAAAGGATAGTACGCCGGGCTGTACGAAGCAGGCATGTGGATTTAGCGAGCTCTATCCACAGTTTATGGAAAAAGGAGCGGTCGTGATTGGAATCAGTAAGGATTCCGTGGCATCCCACAAGAAGTTTGAGGAGAAATATAATCTTGGATTTACATTGTTGTCTGATGTGGAGCTTCAAGCAATTCAGGCTTATGATGTGTGGAAAGAGAAGAAAAACTACGGAAAGGTATCCATGGGTGTGGTGCGTACAACTTATCTGATTGATGAGAAAGGAATCATTGTCAAGGCATTTGACAAAGTAAAAGCGGCTGATAATCCGGCGCAGATGTTAGAGGAGTTGTCATGAGAATTATCATTTCACCAGCCAAGAAAATGAATATAGATGATGATACTTTGCCGTATTCCGATTTGCCGGTATTTTTGGAGGATACCGAAAAAATTATGAAATGGATGCAAACGCTTTCGTTAGAAGAATCGAAACAGTTGTGGAAATGCAATGAAAAACTGGCGAAAGAGAATTATGACAGATTTCAGAACATGTGCCTTACCAAGAGATTAACACCTGCCATTCTTTCTTATGAGGGGATTCAATATCAATACATGGCTCCGGCGGTGTTTGAAAAAGAAATGTTATCCTATGTGCAGCAGCATTTAAGAATCCTGTCCGGATTTTATGGCGTGTTAAAGCCGATGAATGGCGTTACACCATACCGGTTAGAGATGCAGGCAAAGACAGAAATTGGAGGAAGAAAGGGCTTATATGATTTCTGGGGAAGCAGATTGTATCAGGAAGTAATCGATGATTCTCACATCATCATCAATCTTGCTTCAAAGGAATA
>JAQXLK010000119.1 GCA_029012085.1 Clostridiales bacterium | reverse complement strand
ATATATTGTACTGAAATAAATGCTGGAGATAGTGATATTCTCCAGCATTTTTTGGAGGAAATAGATGTACGATAAAAAATATTGGAGACAGGGAAAAAATGTTACAGTAGGTCAGCTTATGGACTACATTAGAAAAAATGTTCCGGAGGATGCTGTGTTTTGTGTTCTTGGAAATAATCAGATATATTTCCATTTGGAAGAAGATAAATTCCTATATAGATTAAGTCGCATTTTCCATGAAAGTAACATCTAGGAAGAATTGACTATTATCGCTGTGGCGGTTATAATATAAATTAGAGATTTTGTAAACGGAAGAGGTATTTTAGAGGGCAAAATTAGCATAGCGGTAAGACAGATTTATACAGCGACACTATAGGGACATTGCCTCTATGGTGTTATTTTTTTTAGAAAAAGTTATCGCTGTAGCGATAGAAAGACAGAATGTGTCCTTCTGACTTGGTATTATATAGCTAAGTAAGGGAGGTTTCAAAATGGCAGATAGAAACGAAGGTACTGACAAGATAGAAAGAGTGTTGGGATTATATACAAAGCTTATGAATGGGGCTTTGATTTATAAGTCTGAGGAAGCTGTCAATTATGGAGTAAATGAGAGAAGTATCCAGCGAGATATAGATGATATTCGCAATTATCTTGATGTAAAAGGAACAGAGGATGGCATTATCAACTCTGTTGTGTATGATCGCATTCAAAAAGGCTATAGATTAGAGCAAATATACAAGTTGAAGTTTACCAATCCAGAGATACTTGCAATATGCAAAATCCTGTTGGATAGCAGAGCATTCACTAAAAATGAGATGAAGGGAATGCTGGATAAACTCATAGAAACATGTGTGCCGGCGACTAATCAAAAGCTTGTATCAGATTTGATTAAGAATGAAGAATTTCACTACATTGAACCACAACATAAGTCGGTATTCATAGACAAGATGTGGGAAATTGGAAAAGCAATACAAGAAAGCCGTTATATTGAGATTGATTATAAAGGGTTACAAGGGAGTTCTACTAAAACGCGAAAATTAAAGCCTGTAGCAATTATTTTTTCGGAGATGTATTTTTATTTGACAGCTTTTATAGATGATAAAAATGTTCAAAAGAATTTTGATGTCATAAATGATTCGTTTCCGACAATATATCGAATTGATCGAATTAAGAATCTGACAGTATTGGATGAAAAATATAAAATACCATATGTGAACAGATTTCAAGAGGGTGAATTTAGAAAAAGGGTACAGTTCATGTTTGGTGGAAAATTGCAGAAAGTGATTTTTAATTATAAGGGATATTCGATTGAGGCAGTTTTAGATAAACTTCCAACTGCAAAAATTGAAAAAGAAGATAATGGAGTTTATACAATTTCAGCAGAAGTATTTGGAAAAGGTATTGATATGTGGTTAAGGAGTCAGGGCGATGCAGTTGAAATAATAAAAAGGACATAGATTTGAAAATGTTTGTTTGTGATTGTTGTGGGTTATGTTGTAAAAATTTAAGGTTATCCTCTCTATATGATGATTTAGATAGAGGAGATGGTGTTTGTATTTACTTTGATGAATCTTCAAATTTATGCAAAATATACGATGAAAGACCAGTTAAATGCAATATAGATATGACCTATGAATTTTTTTTTAAAGATAAAATGAGTATTGAGGAATACTATAAACAAAATTATTTAGCGTGTGAAATGTTAAGGAGGAATTCAAAATGTATTTAAGCTTATTGAATGAGAAACAGAAAGATCTGTGTATAGGTCTTGCAATTAATCTTGCTTCTGTTGATGGTAATTTTTCGGAAGATGAAAGAGTAATGATTGATGGTTACTGCTATGAGATGGGAATTACATACGATTACACAAAAGAAGTGGCTTCACCTCAAGAGATAGTTGAAAAATTGTGTGAGATATCAAATAAAAAAGAAAAACAGATTATTGTTTTTGAAGCTGTTGGTTTGGCTATGACTGATAATGAATTTCATGATAATGAAAGAATTATGATAGGGAATATGGCGGAAAAATTTGGCTTGGAGAGTTCGTTTGTGGCTCAATGTGAAAAATTGATATTAGATTATATGGAAATTCAAAATAACATGAATAAGTTGGTTATTAATGTGTAAATGGGAGAAAATATGTTTGATTTCTTAAAGAAAAAAAAGCAGACATCGACAGAAATTATTACGGTTGATGAAGAAAATGAAAAACACGAAAATGGTGCATCAAGTATTGGAACTGGATATGCAGCAACAAATTCGGCTTATCAGGCAACACAGGAGGCAGCCATTAAATATGCAAAACCAGATTCATATACTGGTAATAGAACATTGTATGATAGTCCGGCAGCTAAGGTTAATGCAAAAAAGAAATTGTTTTCTGGGGATGCAGAGGTAATTGATCCATATACAGGTGATAAATTGGTATTAACAAAAAAGGAAGCAAAGTTGTTATATGGTGAAGATTGGCAAAGTCACTTAGCTGAGAGCGATCATGTAAAACCTCTTGAAAAAATATACGACGATACTAAAAGTAATCCATGGGTGACTACTGATGATGTTCGTAATGCGGCTAATAGTGATGATAATATTAGAGTCGCTTAAAGGAAATATAATAATACGAAACGCAGTAGGACAAATAAAGAATATGTTGAGGATGACGAGTATCTTAGTAGTAAAGGTGTAAAAGTTACAGAAAAAGGAAAGAAACAGGCTATTGAAGATGGTGAGATAGCAGAGCAATCCATTAAGCAACAGTTAAAGCAGTCAGCACTGGGAAATGTTGTAAAAACAGGACATGAAGCTGGTAAACTGGGAGCTCAAAATGCGGGAATAACTACATTGACTATTTCTGGAATTATGAATGTCGTATCTGTAATTAAAGGAGAAAAGAGCGGAAAGGAAGCTGTTGATGATACAATAAGAGATGGTGGAAAAGCGGCAGTCAGCGGATATGCAATGAGTGGTGGTTTAACAGTTGTATCTCATACATTGTCAAATTCATCATCTAAATTATTACAAGGTCTTGCAAAATCGAATGTTCCGGGAAAAGTAATTACTGCTGTAGTTGTGACTGGCGATACACTGAAAAAATGGGGTGATGGAGAAATCACTACAGAGGAATGCTTAATTGAATTGGGAGATAAAGGTTTGAATCTGGCAACTATGGGATATTCAATGGCGCTTGGACAAGCGATTATACCGATTCCAATTGTGGGAGGTGCTGTAGGTGCTTTAGTAGGTTCTGTTCTTACAAGCTCATATTATAATGCACTAATAAATGAATTAAAAACTAAGCAGTTAGAGCATCAAGAGAGACAGAGAATCATAGCAGAATGTAAAGTAGCAGCAGAACAAGCACGAGCCTTTAGAACAGAGTTAGAGGCATATTTGCAGTCTTATATGGAAGAGTATAGAGAATGTTTTGATCAAGCACTTTCGTCAATGCGTTTCTCTTTTGAGACAGGTGATGCAGATGGTGTCATTGCAAGTGCGAACGAGATTACTCGAAAGTTAGGCGGACAAGTTCAATATGAAACAGTAGAAGAATTTAAGTCATTTTTGGATAGTGATAATGATGACTTTTTATAATTAGAGGAGGAGAGTTATGCCAATTCCATTTTTATTGGCAGGATTAGGTGTTGCTGCTGGTGTACTAGGAGCTGGAGGACATTTAAGTGCCAAAGAAACAAATGAAAAAGCTCAAAGAATTTCAAGAGAAGCACAAGAAATGTATGATGAGGAAAAACAGAGGTTAGTCAATGCACAGAATTATACAGAAAAAGCATTATTATCTTTAGGATATGAAAAGAAAAATACCCTAGATGGCTCAATGAAGCAATTTTTGAATTCATATGACAAAATAAAGCATATTAATGTAAAAGACTCTATAGGTTTAGATGAGTTGGAAAAATTTTCTATAGATCCACAGGGTGCAATCTCAATGCAAAAAATGACAGATATATATGCTAATAGTATGAAGAGTGGTGCTACAGGAGCAGCAGCCGGAGCTGTGGTTGCTCTGGCTGCTAGTGGTTCGCTATCCGTTGTAACTGGAGGTTTGGCAACGGCAGGTAGTGCTTTGTTAGCAGGGGAAGTATCTGCAGCAGCAGGAATCGCGGGTTCTGCATTGTCATTTGGTGCAGCAATGACACCATTAGCAGCGGTGGCAGCACCGGTGATTTTATTTACAGGAATATCAGCAAGTATAAAAGCTGATGAAAATTTAGAAAAAGCAAATACAATGTATGCACAAGCGGAAGCGGCATGTGAACAAATGAAGATCTCAGAGGTTTTGTGTGAGGGTATAACAGATCGTTCAAATATGTTTAAGGATGTTTTGATTGAGTTGAACAAAATGTTTTCTGAGTGTACGGTTCTTTTGGATCAAGTTGTAAGAAAAAAGGAAGGTAGATTTTTTAAGAAGAAAATAACATCTGCAGATTTTTCGGAGAATGATTTGAAATTAATTGCTGTATCAAGATCTTTGGCAGGAGCTGTGAAAGCTATAATTGATACACCTATTTTAGATAATGAAGGTGCATTGTCTGAAAGTTCGTGGGATACATATAGAGAAACAGAAAGATTACTGCCAGAATTTAGTGAAGCTGTTGAGGAAGTAAAAAGTTTAGATTACAATACACCAGTTTTGAATACAGCGACTGCACCAGTTAATAAATCATCAAGCGTGCCTACGCAAAATGCGGAAAAAATCCCATATACGCCAAATGGAATCTTAAAGTTTGTTATGTGGATATTGGCAATAATGTGGATTTTTTCAGGAGTATGTTGTCTGTTTGCAGGTGCAATATTAGGTGCTATTCCAATGATTATTGCTGGATTTATTATGTGTCCTAAAACGGATAAAACATGGAGATTTGGTAGACGCTTATTATGCCTTATTGTTTTAACAATAATAGCAGGTATGTTAATGTAATTAAAAATGATTGAATTATATATAGGATATGCACATTATTATATATTCCAAAGAATTGTCAAATAAAAATTGTTAGTTCAAGGACACGCAAAGTGCCTTCTTTCATCTATGTATTATCTACATAGAAATGAAAGGAGGCATTTTTATTTATGGAATTGGTGTCAAAAGTAACGACCGTTAAAATCAACATCAAAAAATATGTCGTTTTATATTCTCAAAACCCCACCTTTTGACACTAATGGAGATAACCTTAGATTTGATACTGATACGACAGAGAGGAGATGATTTTAGTGGAATATGGATATTGCAGAATATCAACACCTAATCAGAACATAGAGAGACAAGTACGAAATATTAAAAAGCTGTATCCGAATGCTCATATCGTCAAGGAAGTTTATACTGGAACGAAATTTCAAGGCAGGAAGGAATTTGATAAAATCCTGCGTCTGATAAAGGATGATGATACTATAATTTTTGATAGTGTATCCCGTATGAGCAGGACGGCGGATGAGGGTTTTGAACAGTACAAAGAGCTATTTAATCAAAATATCAATCTGGTATTCTTGAAAGAACCTCATATCAATACTGCAACATATAAGCAGGCAATAGATAATCAGATCAGTATTACAATGAACAGCGGCGATGAAGCAACTGACGATTTGATGAAGGCTATCATTGAGGCTTTGAATAAATATATTCTTGCTCTGGCAGAACGGCAAATACGCCTTGCGTTTGAACAATCTGAAAAAGAGGTTGCAGATTTGCACCAGAGGACGAAAGAGGGAATGGAGACCGCAAGACTTAATGGAAAGCAGATAGGACAGCCTAAAGGAGCTAAACTTGTAACCAAGAAATCTGTTGAAGCAAAAGAACAGATTGTGAAATATAGTAAAGACTTTCAGGGAACTCTTGATGATGCTGAATGTATGAAGCTGGTAGGTGTTGCCAGAGGTACTTATTACAAATATAAGAGGGAGCTGAAAGCAGATAATATTATATAAAGTATTATTATTACCTGAACATCCTGTTAATAGACAGGGGGATAGAAATAACGGATGAAAAAATGATTGACAATATGTTGAATGCGACATATTATATAGTCAAGGAGATTTACTATGATAGAAATTGAATTTTATGAAACGGAAGATGGAAAATGTCCGTTAGAGGAATATTTGGATTCACTAGAACCAAAACTATTAGCAAAGACTCTTAGAACTATTGATTTG
>JAQXLK010000118.1 GCA_029012085.1 Clostridiales bacterium | reverse complement strand
ATTTATCAGGCAGTAAAAAAACTACCTTTTGGAAAAAGTATCCTGTGTGCGGTTGCTCTATTGCCTCTTACCATACAGGAAATTGCATCCTGTAGTTACGATGCACTAATTATAGCAGTATCTGTATTGTATGTGAGCTATTGCGTCTTTGCTATATACAGCAGGAAAAATCTGGAAAGGGCAGATATTCTTGTAATTGTTATTACTGCAATTATGCTTGGTATATGTAAGGGAGGAGTATATACTCCACTATATTTGCTGGGCATATGGATTCTGGTAAAAAGAGGATATATAAGACTTCCTCAAAGGAAGGGAGCAAAAGTAGCAGGTATTGCAGTGGCAGCATGCTTGGCTTTAGGTGGAATAATAGGGGTTGTATATCTTTTTATGCAGCCCGTGGATCCTTATAGTCTTAGAAATGGATATTATCCCTTGGCTTATTTGTTTCAACATCCATGGGAGATAGTCAGAATTTTCGAAAATACGATTAATAAAGGCATATATAAACATTTAGAGCAGTTAGTTGGCGGTGGCATGGGATGTTTTCAGATATCTCTCAAATTCCTTGTGCCGATAGGTTATGCGATGCTATTGGGAGCGGCTGTTATCAGCAGTGAAAAGTATCCCTATATTGTGAATACTCCCAATAAGTGTGTATTTTTGACAGCAGCAGGGATGTCCTTTGCAGCAATATATGTGGCATTTCTTGTTACTTGTACTACTTTTGGAGACACCCTTATTAGAGGAATACAGGGAAGGTATTTTATACCGTTACTTTGGCTTTTGCTAATAAGTCTTAGAAGTGGAAGAATTGTCAATAAAAAAAAGAAATATAGAAAAATTGTAACGATGGGATATGCGTTGGGAATTGCAGCGGTCTTGCAAGTGGTCATTGAAACATTGGGTCCTGTGGGATAAGATGTAATGAGGATGAATATTACTTTAATAGAGACAAAGCTATATTATTCAGAGAATAAAAATGAAAGCAGTTGCAAGCATTACGAGAGTTTATGTTCTTTAAAAGAGTAATTGAGAAACAATAGTATTGGAGGATAATTTATGCAGGAACAAACACAAAAAAGGATAAAGATTTTTGTTATTGCTATAGCATGTCTGGTTTTTATAGCAGGTATATTTGCTGTAAATGGAAATAGAATAACATATTTGGAGTATAGGTATGCTAATGAAACATGCTCAGGATGGTTAGATGTAAGCACCAATAATGAAACCATCACGCAGGAATTTGTTGCTCCATATAACGTTATTCATGGGGTTTCTTTTCGCGTGGGGACATATGAAAGAGACAATAATTCAATATATGTAATAAGAATAACTGATAAGCAGGGACAAGTACTATATGCAAAAGAGTATGGAGCCAGCTTGATTGATGATACTTTTTACCCTTTTGAATTTGATAAAAATATTAAATTGGAAAAAGGAGAAAAATATGATCTTCAAATAGTGGCAAAAGAAGTTACGGATGCTACATGTATAGCTTTGGGATATTCGGATGTTGAGGAAAATGACCCAAGCATGCTGATTAATGGAGTAGAACAAACGGGAAAGGCATTGAATCTAAGAATATACGGTGGCGATTATGACGTATGGTGGTTTGGCTTTGCGGTAGTTTTGTCTGTTTATTTGTTGATTGTTTCAGGAAGAGCAATTTACCTTATTTATAATAATAAGAAAATGAAAGATGATTCTTTACTAACAACTTTGCTTGTTGGTGGAGTAACATTCTTATTAATTGCTACATTTTCGGTTACTTCTCCATTTACTGATGAGAACGATAATATTCGTGGAGGTATGATTATTGCCAGGGGAGGTGTTTTATATCGTGACTATGTAACACAGCATACGCCGGTTGCATATTATTTATGTGCACTTTTTGCATTGCTAGGAGCCGGATCTGTAGCTCAATTCAGGCTTTCTTACTATCTTTTTATTTCGATAATATGGGCACTTGTTTTTAGCAGGCACAAAAAATACTATGGCGCCAAAAAGATGATATTTTTAGTAATGCTTGAAATGATGATAGTATTTTCAATGGTTTTACCGCAGGGGTGTCAAATACTGTCTGAAGGCATTCAGGGAATATGTATG
>JAQXLK010000117.1 GCA_029012085.1 Clostridiales bacterium | reverse complement strand
CTACCATGATTATTAAACTGCCGATGAAGCCTTGTGAGCATAAGAACGGCTGGGGTGAAGGAGTAATCACAAAAGAGCCGACAGAGGCAGAAGAAGGTGTAAAGACGTACACCTGCGAAATCTGTAAAAAGACAAAAACGGAAACCATTCCGAAGAAAGCACATACTCATATTTGGAATCAGGGAGCAGTAACGAAGGAACCGACAGAAACAACTCCGGGTGAAAAGACATACACCTGTACCGCTTGTTCTGAAACCAGAGTAGAAACCATTCCTGTAACCGGTAAGAAGCCTGAAGAACCAGCGCTAGAAGTACCGGGAGTGATTGTCACTCAGGGAGGAACTGTTGAAAAAGGTGATGTGGTGAAGGATCAGGCAGCAGAAACCACATACCGGATTACAAATTCTAATAGCTCCACAAAGACGGTAGCGTGTATTGTTGCAGGCAGCAAAGAAAAAGAGGTAACGGTTCCGGATAAGGTACTGATTAACAATGAGGAATATAAGGTAACATCCGTTGCAAAGAATGCATTTAAGAACAAAAAAACATTGGAAAAGGTTGTTCTTGGAAAAAATGTTAAGAATGTGGATGACAATGCATTTAGTGGCTGTAAAAATCTCAAAAAGGTATCTGTGAATGGAAAGCTTACATCTATTGGAGATAAGGCATTTTATAAATGTACCAGTTTGACCTCGGTTAAGATACCTTCTAATGTAAACAAGATTGGAAAACAGGCATTTTATGGCTGTAAGAATTTGAAGAATATTACAATTCAAACAAACAAGCTGACAGACAAAAAAGTTGGAAGTAATGCATTTAAGGGAATTTCACCAAAAGCAACTATTAAAGTTCCAAAGAATAAATTGTCACAGTACAAAAAACTCTTAAAGAAAAAAGGCGTCAGCACAAAGGCAACAATTAAGAAATAACAAAAGTGATAGACCGGCTGAAATATTCTGAACGGAATGTTTTGGCCGGTTTTTGTATATTTCCATGAAATATTGTGGATTTTCCTTGTTTTTTCAAGGATTCCACGCTATAATAGTGTTTTGCGGACAGTCTTTACAGACTGCACGGTATATGTATAGAAGGTAGGAGGAACCAGATGCGAAGTGTATTAGTAGTAGGGTTTTTATTCCTGTTTCTTGTGGTAATGATACCAGTTCACCTAATTCTTTTGTTGATTGGTAAGTTTAATCCGGAACTGCGTTATAAGCTGGGCAATGCTATTGTCTATTGGGCGTTTCGCTGGGAGCTTTTTCAGGCGCAGGCAAAGATTGAGGTAAAAGGTATTGAAAACATTCCGGAAGAGCCGGTATTGTTTGTGTCAAACCATAGGAGCTATTTTGATATTCTAGTGATACATACTACCAGTACAAAGCGACCGGGGTTTGTGGCAAAGAAGGAGATGGAATCATTTCCACTTCTTAACTGGTGGATGAAAGATATATGTTGTTTGTTTTTAGACCGTAAGGATTTGCGTTCCGGTATTGAGATGATTAAAGATGGCGCAGAGCTGATTAAGAATGGTCACTCCATGGTAATCTGCCCGGAGGGCACAAGGAATCAGAAGGAAGAAATGCTTCCGTTTAAAGAGGGAAGTCTTAAAATGGCAGAAAAAGCAGGTTGTGCGGTTGTTCCGGTTACACTGGTAGATACGGACCAGCTGCTTGAGGCAAGACCGGGATTTGATATCCGAAAAGCGCATGTGAAAGTCATTTACGGAGAGCCGATTTATCTGAATGAGCTTTCAAAGGAAGATAAGAAAAAGGCAGGCGCTTATGTACAGAATATTATTGCGAAGACGTTGAAGGAGGAAAAAAGATGAGTCCAATTGTGGTTTCAGGAATTATTCTTGCCGTAATTATCGGCATTTTTGTTGCTCTTTATTTTGTAGGTAATAAGATGCAGAAGAAGCAGATGGCGCAAAAGGAGCAGATTGCAGCAGCAGCACAGCAGGTGTCTATGCTTATTATTGACAAGAAGATTATGAAGTTTAAGGATGCCGGCATGCCAAAGTCGGTTGTTGAGCAGACACCGAAGCGTATGATGAATGCAAAACTCCCAATTGTCAAGGCGAAGGTTGGTCCGCAGATTGTGAATTTAATCTGCGACGATGGTATTTTTGATGACCTTCCAACAAAGGGAGAGGTAAAAGCCATGGTAAGCGGAATCTACATTGTGGAAGTTAAGAGTGTTCGTGGAAAGAAGAAAAATGCACAGGAAGAGCCGGTGAAGAAGAGCTTTGGGGCAAAACTTCGTGCAAAGCAGAGACAGCTTCAGGCGGAATATGAGCAGGAAGAGAAGCTTAAAGCTACGGAGAAGGCGGACAAAGCAAAGAAAAAGGCAGAAAAAGAAAAGGCAAAGAAGATTACACAGTAGTGATATATATTTATATGGATAACAGCGGTACTCTGAATAAAGATTGTATTTGGAGTGCCGTTTCTTATTCTAATCTTTAGAAAAGCTATGCATTTTCCGACATATTAATTAGTGATATTGATTGTTAATATAATTATAGAAAGAAGCGGGGTGGCACCATGAATTATCAGGTAGGTGGTAATAATCAGAATAATGGGATGTTTGGCAGCACAGGTAGTATCGGTGTCGGTGCAGCAAAAAATGGCAGTCAGTCGGGCAGCAGTATATTGAGCCGGAATAGTGTAGGGGATTTGCTTGCCTGTAAGCTTGTAAAGGGCGGGAAGGAGCCGGTGCTGGATATCAATGGTATTCAGTTAAAGACCAGAGCAGAGAAGAGCCTTGAAAATGCAAAAGAAGGGGATACGGTTTATTTAAAGATTCAGAAGGCAGACAAGAATCAGGTGTCTCTTAAGATTGTGGGAGTGGGAAGTCTGGAAAAAGAGGATGGAGATATTTCGGGTATGTTAGATACGGATGCTGCACCTCTTGAGGCAGCTTCCGCAGCTCAGATTATGCAAAGTACAGAGCAGTTTTCAGATATGCTGAAAGAAAATTTGGATGGTGCCATGGATGAGGAAGAAGCGAAGGAAAATCAGAAGGAGATTCTTAGAAGTATTTCACCGGAAGAGATTGCGAAGCTTCGGATGATGCAGATTGATGTTACGAATGCAACACTTTCTGATTTGCTGGGAATGGTGATTACCATCCGATCCAATGAGCATCAGGATGAGATGAATGAAGTGTTAAGTGATATTGTGGAGTCTACCCTCAGTAAAATAAAAGAAGCAGTTGCGCCGGATACAGGCAAGTTTGAAGAACCGGATGTGCCGGAGGTGTTAGAAGGGGAAGAACCGGCGGTAATGACCAGTAATTTGAATAGTGAGGGTTATGTGGTGACCAGGCCGGTAAAACAGGCTGATGCTCAAACCAAAAAAGGAATGTCTGGATACGGGAATAGTGTGGTAGCAGAAAATGGATAAAAAGGTGTAGCATCTGACGCGGGCAATCTGGACAAGAATGGCAAACAGAATTTGCCTGTGGATATCAGTGAAGAGCAGATGATATATCTGATTAAGAATGGAATGGATTTAACAATTGAAAACATCTGTACAGCGAAGAACAGTGTTAATGAATCAAGTCCTTCCCAGATTCTGCCGTTTAGCGAGCAGGTATGGAATGATATATATCCACAGGTAACTGGAATTATTGAAGCAGCAGGAATTACAGTGGGAGACCAAAGCATAAATGGAGCAAAATTTATGCTGACACATGAACTGCCCATAACGGTGGATTCCTTGAGATTGTATATGTCGGTAAATGCCTTAAACCAAAGAGGTTTTTCGGAGGCTCAGGCAAGAGAGAATATTGAAGAACAGATTGCCTGTGACAATCCGCCGGAGCAGGCACGTATCAGTGGCAGTACCATGCAGGAACGTGCGCGGCAGTTACTGGAGAAAGTGAAGGGGATTTCTGACCGGACAGTGGATAGTGCAGTGGCACAGGGAAAACCACTTACAATTTCCTGTTTGTATAACCATGCACTTCGCAGTATAGATGTGGGAAGACTTCGTGGACCGGTGAATACTGGTGTGGAAGGTGCAAGTCTATCCTTAAGTGGTGCTGTACAAAATGGTGATTCAACGGGAAAAAATGGTGTTCCTTTATCCATGCATCCGGCAGCTGTTGCAGGCAGACGTCAGTTAGAGGAAATACGTCTTTCCATGACATTAGAAGCAGCAGTACGGCTGGTAAGAAAAGACTTTAATATTGATGCAAAGCCATTATCGGATATTGTGGATTTTCTGCGGCAACAGGAGAATGATTACTATGAAAATGTGGTGTCGAGTCATGACCTTCATGATATTCCGGAGAATGTAGACCTGCTAAAGGAGACATTAAAGGAAACCGATGAGTTAAAGAATTTACCGGCTTTTGCCCTTGGGGAAATGGTAAAACGTCCGTCCATCACAGTTGGAGAACTGCATACTTCGGCAAGTCGTATGAAAGCAGTGCTTGTAGGAAATGCCTATGAAACCATGATGACAAAACCACGCCAGGATATGGGTGACTCCATGACGGAAGCATTTCAGAATGTGGATGCAATTTTAGAGGAGATGGATTTGGACCGTAATGCAGAAAATCAGCGGGCGGTCCGTATTCTGGCATACAATGAGATGGAACTGACCGGAAAAAACATTGCCAGTATAAAGGAGGCAGATGCAAAAGTACAGCAGATGTTTGAAACGCTGACACCGCAGATTGTATTAAACCTGATTCGGGAGAATAAGAATCCTCTTAACATGACAGTGGATGGACTGAATGAAGAGATTATGCAGCAACGGGAGATACGTGGTATTACGGATGAGCAGAAATTTTCGGAATTTCTTTATCAAATGGACCGAAATAATGCCATCACGGAGGAAGAGAGAACCAGCTTCATTGGTATTTACCGTCTGCTTGACAAGGTACAAAAATCCCACGGAAAGGATATAGGTGCCGTAGTGCGCAATGGTCAGGAAATAACCCTGAATAATCTGTTTGCGGCAGATAAGAGCCGGAAGGCACGGGGAATCAATGTGGGTGTGGATGACAGTTTTGGTGAACGTGTAAATGTAGATTCTTCGGAAAGGGGAATCTTAAATCAGATTAATACGGCTTATAATCAGACTCTGACAGGCAGCATTTTGCGCCATATAAGACCGGAAACGTTAAAGAGTTTAGAAGGTGCGGATTATCAGAATATGTCTTTTGAAGAACTGAATGCATGGATGAAGGCTGGTGACAATGATATGGGCCAGGCTGAACTGTTCGAGGATATTAATCAGACGTTGCAAAAAGCTCTTTCTTATGAGGAAGAGGTGGCAACAATGTTAGATGCAAGTGAATTACAAAAGACGGCTACCAACATGATTGCTGTTCACCAGGTGATGTATGGTGAGGATGGCATTTATGGTATGGTGAGAGGGATTAAGCAGAAGCTGTCTGAACCGTGGCGGGAAAAGATTACAAAGCAGGAAGAGAGTATGCTTGAAAATTTAGAAAGCAAGGCAGATGTAGTTTATTCCATGGAAAATCTTCGCTCCGCACTGTCTGAGGCGGTACATGACAAGGAAAAGGATGGTACAATAACTGCCATGGACATTCAGGCGCTTAAGTATTTGAATGCCGGTATGCCGGTTGCCATGCGGGCGGTAGAGCAGGATGAGTTCCGGATTCCGTTAGTGGTAGATGGGAATGTAAGTATCATGAAGGTTTCCGTGGTAAAGGATGGCAGTAATGCAGGGGAGATTACTGCAACGATGCAGACTCCGAAGCACGGACGGTTAGAAGCTTTTGTGAGAGTGGAAGGAAATCAGATTGAAGGATATATTACCACAGAGGAAGAGAGCGGTCAGCTCGTATTAGAAAGAAATGAATTAACCCTTCGCTCCGTTTTCGCAAAAGGGGGATTAGAAGTGAGAGATTTGCGTTTAGATGGTACAAAACCGATGCTTTATGGAGATGCGTCTGAGGAGGAAATGCCGGTTTCTAAATTGTACAGAGTTGCAAAACAACTACTGACAGCTATTAAGTTAACAGGGGTTGCAGCCGATAATTAAGGTAGAGAAAAACTTGAGAAATAAGTGAGCTTGGAAAAGGAGTTCCGTCACTAGGAACAGAAGCTGTTTTTCATGGAAAGGGAGTTCAGATAAAGAAACAGCAGGATTGGAGTGACGATTATGAGATTAAACCACAATACAATGGCTTATGCAGCTAAGAATAATCTGAATACTATCAATAACAATTTGACGAAATCCATGCAGCGTTTATCATCAGGATATAAAATCAATAAGTCTTCTGATGATCCGGCTGGTAAAGCGATTTCCAGAACGATGCAGACACAGATTAGAGGATTGGAACGGGCAGAGCTGAATGCAAATGATGGTATTTCTCTGATTCAGACGGCAGAGGGAGCATTGAATGAAATTCATTCTATTTTGCAGAGAATGCGTGAACTGGCAGTACAGGCTGCAAATGAAACCTATGATGTGACAGACCGGAATGCCATGCAGGCGGAGATTGAGCAGTTAAAGGATGAATTAGACCGTATTTCGGAGACCACGGATTTCAACGGAAGAAGTCTTTTAAATGGTGAGCTGAATAAGAAGGGGTATACGGATAACGATGATTTGAAAATTGCAGAGATTGGTGGAGATATTTCACCGGGTGAGTATGGTATTACGATTAAGACGATTGGAGCACCGGCACGAAAGTCAATAAGCATGCCGGCAGACGGAGAGGTTGTTACAGAGGCACAGGCAGGCACTTTAGTAATCAATGATTTTGAAATTAAAATTTCGGCAGGAATGACGGGAACTCAAGTAGGTGCTGCGATTCGTGATGCTATCTGTAAAATCGGGATTGATTATGATAGTACTACAAAGGAACTTGTCACACAGGAATACGGAACCCAGCAGCATATTGCAATTAAATCCGATAATGATAATTTGAAGAATCTGCTTGGTGTGACAGATATGATAAAATATGGGCGTAATGCAAACGTTGAATTTTCAACGGATGCAAAGACTGGTAAAAAGATTGGTTTTCAGGATACTGCTACAATTGAGACCCAGGGAAACCGTGTGACGGTAACGGATAAGAATGGATTTAAGATGGTATATGATATCGCTGAGGGAGCAGCAGCGGGAAATGTAAATATTACTGTGCTTTCGGCAGGTCCGATGGTATTTCAGATTGGTGATAACGAGGGACAGACGTTAAATGTTAACATTGGAAAAACAACAGCAGATTCCCTTAATATTGAAAAGATTAATTTGTATACAAATGGATACGCTTCAGAGGCGCTTGAACGTTTAGATGAAGCCATTGACCGGATTTCCACTATCCGATCTTCACTTGGTGCTTTTCAGAACCGTTTGGAATATACAGTAACCAATTTGGAAACTGCAAATGAGAATCTGACAAGTGCGGTTTCCCGTATTATGGATACAGACATGGCAGATGAAATTACTGAATATACACAGCAGAATGTATTAAGTCAGAGTGCGCTGCAGATGCTTACAAAATCGAATGCCAGACCGGAAGGATTGCTGCAGTTGTTCCAGAGGTAGGAAGGTTGCTGTTCACAGGATGGTCAAGCGGACGCTCCAGATTCGATAAAATTATTTCCAACCGGGCTCGCTTGCGTATAGGAGGAGAAAACGATGACAACGGAAGAAATGAATGGATATAAGCTACGAATTACCCAGGCTGGAATTGCAGAGCTGACAGTAATTATGTTAGAGATGGAAATGCAATGGATACAAGAGGCGGTTTCTTCTTACGATGCAGGCAATACAGAGGAATTCCTTGATTGTGTCAGCAAGGCTCAAGGTACACAGGTAGAATTGATGAATGTTCTTAATATGGAGAATCCGGTTGCGGTAGATATGTTTTCTGTATTTGCATATATTAATAAGCTGTTAATTCAGTCAAAGATAAAGCGAGAGCCACAGGAGCTTTCAAGATGCAGGGAAATGCTTGGAAAGTTTCATGAGAGCTTTCAGAAAATTGCGGACACCGACAAGGCAGGACCGGTCATGGAACAAAGTGAGAAGGTATATGCCGGACTTACCTATGGTACTCATGGTCTTGTGGAAAGCAGCATGGGAGGACATGACTATTCGGTGTAATATCAAAGAGATAAACAATAATATTTCCATACATAAAAAGAGTTCAAATCTGACAGAAATGAAGGTTTGGACTCTTTTACAGTAATAGGATTTGATTACATTTCTTGACTGCTACATAAAGTTTCTTTTAACTCGCTTTTTCGTGCAATTAAAGAAAAAACAAACTTGCTTTTTCGTGCATTTAAGCAGGACAAATTATTGCTTTTTCGTGATGTAATGGTATAATAAGCATAAAATTAGATATATTAATTATATAGAAGGGGGTTTTAGTATATGCTGAGAAGAAAAATATATAAACAGCTTTGTGACTGGAAACAAAATAGTAATGGACGTACTGCATTGCTGATTGATGGTGCACGCCGTGTTGGAAAAAGTTATATTGTCGAGCGGTTTGCAATGCAGGAATATAAAAGTTACATCATGATAGACTTTGGTAATGCCCCACGGGAGATTTTGGATCTCTTTACAAATGAAAGCTCCGACCTAGATTTATTTTTTGCCAAATTAGCTGCTTACTACTCCACGATTCTACACAAGCGTCAATCTTTAATCGTTTTTGATGAAATTCAACAGTTTCCGAGAGCACGCCAGTTAATTAAATATTTTGTTGCAGATGGACGGTATGATTTTCTGGAAACAGGCTCTTTAATCCGTCTGAAAAAGAATACAGAACATATCATTATTCCGTCTGAAGAAGAACATCTTGAAATGTTTCCAATGGATTTTGAAGAATTCCTCTGGGCAATGGGAGATGAAGTTACGGTTCCGTTGATTCGAAAATGCTTTGAACAAAGGATTCCTTTAGGGCAAACGCTTCATCGCAAAATTATGAATGATTTCCGACAATATGTTCTTGTAGGTGGTATGCCGCAGTCGGTGCTTGCCTATCAGAATGGAAAAGATTTTGCCGCATCCGACGAAGCAAAACGACGTATTCTGCGCCTTTATCGTGATGATGTTGCCAAATTTGCAGCTGGTTATGAAGAAAAAGTATATGCGGTATTTGATGGTATTCCGGGACAGCTATCCAAAAAGGAGAAGAAATACACCTTGTCATCCATTAATAAAAATGCTCGTTTTCGCTCATATGAAGATTCCTTTATATGGCTGAATGATGCTATGATTGTAAATGCCTGCTTTAATTCTACTGATCCAACTGTAGGTCTTGCTCTCAGTGCTGATTATTCTACTGAAAAATGTTACATGGCAGATACCGGGTTGCTCGTAACCCAAACATTTATGGACAAAACATTTACAGATAATGAGCTTTACAAAGCAATTCTGTTTGATAAGCTGGATATCAATGAAGGCATGATTATGGAAAATGTGGTTGCACAAATGCTTAGATGTAATGGTCATAAACTATATTTTTATTCGCGTAATGACAATGAACATAGGGAAAATCATATGGAGATTGATTTTCTGATTACCGAACAGAAAAAGATTTCACCGATAGAGGTAAAGTCGGCAAATTACCGTTCACATTCCTCTTTGAACAAATTCAACAAAAAGTTCTCATCTAAAATCGGGACTTCTTATATCTTATATCCGAAAGACGTAATGATAAAAGATGGAATTGTGCATTTACCATTATATATGGCGATGTTCCTATAGTATGCCAAGTGATGAGGAATTAAGGGCACAAAGATGTGTTCTTTGCTTTTTTTTGTAAAAATGGTATACTGTATTTTGTATGTAAAAACACATATTTGAAAAAACGAATGTAATGTTTTCAAACTGGAAAACAGAGAGGAGATTAGAATGAAGAAGGATGATTGTTTGTTTTGTAAGATAGCGAATGGTGAAATTCCATCTACTACCATTTATGAGAATAATGATTTTCGGGTGATTTTTGACATTGCACCAGCTAGTAAGGGTCATGCTTTAATTATTCCGAAGCAGCATTATAATGATATTTTTGATATGGATGCAGAAACCGGTGGAAAATTGTTTTCTTTGGCAACAGCAGTTGCCCGGGCACTGAAAAAGGAGCTCAATTGTGAGGGTATGAATATTGTGCAGAATAATGGATTAATTGCAGGTCAGACCGTATTTCATTTTCATCTGCATTTAATTCCAAGATATACTGGCGATACTGTGAATATAGGATGGGTTCCGGGAGAAGCAAATCAGGTAGAGCTGGCAGAGCTTGCGAAGGCAGTAAAAAAAGCGATTTAGAGGAATCATCTTTGACAACAAGCCGGAAGAGAGAGATAAGATATGGGTGACAGAATAATCGAAATGAAGAATGTGAGCTTTGGATATGGAAAGGACAACATTCTTCATGATGTCAATTTTATAGTGAACCGACAGGAGTATGTTGGGATTATCGGTGCAAATGGTGCAGGTAAAAGCACACTGATGAAATTGATTTTAGGGCAGCTTACGCCGGACAGCGGTGAGATTACAGTGAATGCGAATCGAATTGGTTATGTGCCACAGGTGGGTTTTTCGAAAGTAGCAAATTTCCCTGCTAATGTTGAAGAGATTGTGATGACCGGTCTGCACAGAGAGATTGGAATGTTTCATCTGCCTCAGAAGAAACATAAGAAAAAGGTTGCAGATACTCTGGAACTGGTAGGGATGCAGGAATATAGAAAACGCATGCTTTCAGAACTTTCCGGTGGACAGCAGCAGCGGGTGATGATTGCAAGAGCATTAATCAGCAACCCGGAACTGTTAGTGTTGGATGAGCCGCTTACCGGAATTGATAAGGAAGCCGGACAACTGCTTTATGACCTTCTTGCAAAAATCAACAGTGAGTATGGAATGACCATTGTGATGGTGACCCATAACATGGAACAGGTGGCGAAGTATACGAATCGTTTTTATCATGTCAGCAATGGAAGTGTGCATCTTGACAAGTCTTCGATTCTTTGTGATGAAGTGTTAAAGGATAAGATGATTATTGCAAAGCCTAAGCGTTATACAAAATATAATACTTCAAAGGAAAATGGCACAAAAAAAGAACAGCCCTATGATGCGTCATATAGAGGAAAACGTCATAAAAAAATGACAGAAGATTCTGTGGAAAATAATGGGGAAGATGCTCAAAAGAAGAAGGAGGATACAACATGCTAGACATTTTTCAGTATGCATTTATGCAGAAAGCATTTCTGGTAGGAATTCTTCTTGCAGTCATTATTCCACTAATTGGTGTGATTGTCGTATTAAAGAGGCTTTCTATGATGGGAGATGCCTTGTCCCATACCTCTCTTGCCGGAGTGGCAATTGGACTGATTCTTGGTATTAATCCAATCATTGGTGCTGTAGTGGTTTGTGTCATGGCGGCATTTAGTATTGAGGCAATCCGAAAGTCCCTGCCTAAATACGCCGAGATTTCCATCTCAATTATTATGTCAGTGGGTATTGGACTTGCCAGTGTGCTTTCCGGGTTTATAGAGGATGGTGCAGCATTCAATTCTTTCCTGTTTGGAAGTATTGTGGCAATTACGGATACAGAAGTAATCCTGGTGGTGATTGTGACAATTATTGTTGTGGCAGCATTTATCATGCTTTACAAGGAGCTTATGTTTATTACTTTTGATGAACAGGGAGCAGAGCTTGCCGGAGTGCCGGTTAAGAAGATTAATTTTCTGATTACATTATTGACAGCGATTACGGTATCGGTGGCTGCAAGAAGTGTAGGAGCGCTTATTGTATCTTCGCTTATGGTGATTCCTGTAGCATGCGCCATGCAGCTTGCCAACAGTTATAAGAAAACCGTGTTATATTCGGTGTGCTTTGCTGTACTTTTCACGGTTGTTGGATTGTTTTTGTCTTATTATTGGAATTTGAAACCGGGAGGAACCATTGTATTGACGGGTGTTGTAATCCTGATTCCTTTGATGGTGGTGAAACGCAAATAGTTAGTTTTTACACGTTGGTTAAGCGGACGCTCTGGCTTCGAAAAAATTATTTCCAACCGGGCCCGCTTGCGCTTAGTTGCGTGCGTAGTGGTACGTAAGGCTGCAAAGGACGCAGCCTAAGTACCAACGGACGCATCTACGATGAACGCGATATTCGCCGAATGGAAGTGCAAGCCCTTCCGCTCGGCTCATTATTTCGCGCAAATAGCCCTTATGGAAACAATTTTTTCGAAGCCAGAGCTGTAAATTGAAAAGGATATAAAAAAAGTAAAAAAGCTTCGCATAAATATTTGCGGAGCTTTTTGTAGTGTTTAATGTATAAGGGTAGATAAGAGATAAAGTATTATCAGATGTACCGGATAGAACCAATAAAATACCATCTTTGCTGAGGGACCTCGTTTTCCGTTGTATAGGAGAATCAGTGGCAGGGCGATTAGTCCGTAAAGTTCTGATGTTCCCCAAAATACATATAGGATAAGAGCGGTTAATATCATACGCATCCAGGTACTGTTTTGTGTCAGATAGAACATGATAATCAGGAGAACACCACCGATGCCGTAGTCGCAGTGAATGACATAGGATGTTCCAAGGATAAGTACAAATGGAATGACAAAAATGCGGCGGTTGTTTATTTCTTCTAAGCAAAAAATAGAAGCAAGTCCCAAAGCCAGTGTGAGGAATACATTCTGGTGTGACCAGTCAAACAATGTGCCTCGAAATGCCAAATCAAAAGGTATTTCGGATATCAGTGCAAAAATGCATAATCGAATCAGATAATTCACATGGCTTCTCGTGTGATGAAATCCTTCTACAATTAAAAAACAAAAGATAGGAAAGGCAATCCGGCCGACTCCACGGAAAATTGCGTACTGGCTGGTTTGCGGGTTTAAAAAAATATATCCAATATGGTCTATTACCATTGTAATAATTGCAATCATTTTAAGGGTGAAGCTGTCAAAAATTCCCCTTGATTTGTTATCTATAACGTTGTCCATAACGTTGTCTCCCTTCTTGAAAAAGCATAACTTCATAAAGTATAACAGAGGATAAAGATTTAGACAATCATTTTGTAACAGTCAGCCTTTTCGCAGTCTTTCCACCTTTCACACAAAAACTCCAAAAGTGGTAGCATTTATAGGAAAAAATTGATATAATAACAAGTAATAATGTCTAGTTAATTAAAACCAATGTACTAATATAGATAAGGTTACGGAAGGAGAAAAAAGTTATGGCAAGAGAGGAAAATTTTAAAACAGTATCTTTTGGTGGATATGATAAGGTAGCGGTAGATCAGTATATTGATGATTTAAGGAAAAAACATATGCAGGATATTCAGGATTTGAAGCAGACAATCAGTAAGCTTTCCGAGACGGTAAAAAGCCTGCAGCTTGTGAAGGACAGTATGAATTCAGAGAACAATCAGGCGATAGAGAATATGCAAAAATATAACGAGTCGTTGCAGCAGGAGTTAGAAAAGGCAAATCGCAAGCTTGCTGAACAGGAGGAACAGTCAAAGGATTATTCCAGCAAGATGGAGGCCATTTCCAAGACGCTGGTAGAGACAAATGAGCGTTGTGCAGCAATGAAAAGGGAAGCAGAAGAAGAAAGCGAAAAGCTTCGTGCTCTTGCACAGGAAGAGTATCAGCAGTCTTTAGAAAAGACAGAGGCAGAATGCCAAAAGATGTTAGAAGAGGCAAAGGAAGAAAAAGAAAAGTTGCTTTCGGAGGCAAGAGAAAAAGTGTCTTCTACTCGTGATTCCATAAAGCGGGAATGTGAAAGTGTAAGCAAATATATGGCAAGTCTTATGGAAGCAGCAGACGGCATTGTGAAGGCTTGTAATGAAACAAAGGTGATTTCGGACAAAGTATTTGGTAGTATCAGTAAACAGCCGGCAGATAAGGCAGCTGTGGATAGTGAGGAAGAGGAGATTCCACAGATTAAGTTCCAGAAGTAGGGAAGATTCCAAAGAAGTTCGCTTATGTAGCGGTTTCTTAATAAAGTCTAATTAATTAAAAATCGCTACACTAGTATAGTGGTTAATTAGAAATGGATATACTAGTATAGTGAATAATTCATATTCGTTATACCAGGCAGGAGATAAAACATGAGTAAAGAACGTATGGATAGCTATAAACATTTTGCAAATAATATTGAATATCCAATGGTTATGTTTGAAGCAGAGACAGGTAAAGTCCTTCACATGAATTATGAAGCAGAACTGGTGCTTGGAAAGCAGGTTGCGTGTCTGCAGGTGGAATCTGGAAGAACAATGGTGAAGAAGGATTTTTGGGAGATGCTTCATAGTAAAAAAAGTATTATGTGGCATCGGCTGCGGCTTATGGCAGATGGGCATGAGCATGCTGTGAGTGGCTGGGTGAATGAGATGGAATCGGATGGCGTTCTCATTTATACAGTGATGTTTGAGGCACAGATGAGACTTGGAAGTCTGGTGCTTGAGCGTGTGCTTTCTCAAGCAGGCATTGTCTCTATATATATGGCAAAGCATGGACAGGATTACAGAATAGAGTTTGCTTCGAAAAATATTAATGTGTATGGATATACCAGTGAGCAGCTGTATGAGAATAAGATTACCTTGCAGGATCTTGTGTGTGAACAGGATTGGGAACGGGTGGACAGCATGGTAAAACAAGAAGCTGCAAGGCACGCGGAAGAGCTGGTGTTAGAGTGTCGTGTGTTTACGGAGGCAAGAGAACTTGTGCCGGTGCGTGTTCATGTTCATTATGTGTATAATGAATATGGGAATTTTAGTGCAATAGAGCTGTTGCTGTTTGATTTAAGAGAAGAGATATATCAAAAGAGAGAAAACGATTATTTGAATCATGCCATTGATAAAATGAAAAGTGTGGTAATCGTTAAGACTTATAAGCCGGGTAGTCGGGAGCTTACTTATATTTCGCCAAATGCCGGAGTGATTGGCATGAATGTGGAAGCATTGCAAAAAGGTTATAAGCTGACAGAGGATTATATCCACCCGGGCGACAGAGCGCAGGTGATTGACACCATTTATCAGGCGATTGCAAGTGGAGTGACAGATTATGCACATACTTATCGGCTGGTGAGGGATGACGGCAAACAGATATGGGTGCTCAGTGAACTTACTGTGAACCGGAGTGATGATGGAGAGGCACAGGTTTCTTTCTTACTAACGGATATTACAGAACAGAAAATGATGGAGCAGGAGTTAGCTGCTGTCAGAGAAGGTCTTTCGGAAAATGTGTCGGTGACGGAGAGTGTTGTTTCAGGAATGCCGGCTATTGATAATACAGATACGGAGATGTTAGGTCAGCTTCAGGACATAACAGAGGCATTAAATGGACAGGCTGATTATTATAATGTTGTGTTAGATGCAAAGGGGCAGCTGCTTACGAAACCGGTGGGACCGATGAAGGATATGGGGCAGTTTTATGATTTGTTCGAGCGGCCACAGTTCAAAGAGCAGTTTGCAGAGGCTTCTGAACGAGTGAGAGATCAGATTATACCGATTAGCAGCATTTTCATGGTAGATGCATTAGAAGTACATATGGTATTTGCACCGATTATAGTTGCAGATGCTGTGGTGGCATATTGGGTTCTTACGGATTTTAATAATAAAGAGATTTCTTTATTAGGAGATGTGGCTGGTCGACAGTGTAAACTGGCAAATGTGGTTGCAAAGAGTTTTTATGTAGATGAGTTGGCAGATAAAGAATGCAGACTCCGGAAGCTTTCCGAAATGCAGCTTGATAAAGAGCAGCAGGGAAGACAGCTTATGAAAGAGCTGATGGAGATGATGGTGGCAAAGGGTGAGGCTGCACTTGCTGAGATTTGTCAAAAAACTGCTCTTTATTTGGATGTTGCCAACATTGGTATCTATATTAAGAATAAAGACAATGGAAATGCGGAAAAATACTATACATGGAATAATGCAGGAGAGGAACCGGAATCTTTTGATAAACTGATACTGTCTGCGGCGGAATACCGGAGTTTAAAAGAGCAGATGGGAGAGCATAGGGTATTAGTAGCGGATGCGGGAACCCAAAATGTATTTTTAAAGGAACTGCTTTATTGCACAGGAGTAGAATCTATGATGATTGTACTTTTGATGGCAGGAGAAAAAGAAAAAGGTTACATGGTATTTGCAGACATCGGTAAAAAGCATGTGTTTGAAGAAAGGGACATGGAATTTGGCTCCATGATAAGCAATCTTTTTACGGAAATAGCATTTGCAGGGAAAAAGAACCGGGACAAAGGAGTGTCAAAAGACAGCTTTTTTGAGGCGTATGAGTATGTCCGGGATGCTGTATTTATGAAGGATAACCGCTCCGGTGATATCATTTATGCCAACAAAGCTATGGGCAAGTTGTTTGGATATGATGTAGTAGGAATGGAAGCAAAGGATATTGTTTATGATGAGATCGAACATTATAAAGCAATAGGTGGCATTCGGAAGCAATTCATCAATAATAAAAAGGTGAAAAAATGGCAAAGCTATTTGAAGGAGCTGGATCAGATTATGGATGTTGTGGAAGTCCGTATGGATGCTTTTGGTGGAGATTACAGCTTATTTATTCTTAAGAAGAGTAAAAATAATAAGAATAAAGGTAATGAAAAAAGGTCTTAGAACATCAGGTTAAGATATATAAAAATATGCCGATATAGTTAGAAAGGAGTACGAATATGGCAAGTTCAGATATAGGAATTGATTTGGGTACAGCAAGTATTCTTGTGTATGTGAAAGGGAAGGGGGTTGTTTTAAAAGAGCCTTCCGTTGTGGCATTTGACAGGGATACGAATCGTATCAAGGCAATTGGTGAGGAAGCGAGATTGATGCTTGGCAGAACACCGGGCAATATTGTGGCGGTAAGACCACTTCGTCAGGGTGTTATTTCGGATTACCGTATTACAGAAAAGATGCTGAAGTATTTTATTCAGAAGGCGGTAGGAAAAAGCTTCTTTGGAAGAAGACCTAGAATTTCTGTTTGTGTACCAAGCGGTGTCACTGAGGTTGAAAAGAAAGCCGTTGAGGATGCAACTTATCAGGCAGGAGCACGTGATGTATCGATTATTGAGGAGCCGGTGGCTGCGGCAATCGGAGCCGGAATTGATATTGCAAGACCGTGTGGTAACATGATTGTAGATATTGGTGGTGGAACAGCAGATATTGCGGTTATCTCTTTAGGTGGAACCGTAGTCAGCACATCCATCAAGACAGCAGGTGATGATTTTGATGAGGCAATTGTCCGCTATATGAGAAAGAAACATAATCTGTTAATTGGCGAGCGGACAGCAGAAGAGATTAAGATTAAGATTGGTACCTGTTACCGGCGTCCGGAGAATCTGACATTGGATATTCGTGGACGTAACCTTGTGACTGGACTTCCAAGAACAGTAACGGTAACATCAGACGAGACAGTAGAGGCGTTAGAGGAAGTAACGGAACAGATTATTGAAGCGGTTCATTCTGTATTAGAGAAGACTCCGCCGGAGCTTGCTGCGGATATAGCAGATCGAGGTATTGTGTTAACCGGTGGTGGTGCATTGCTTCATGGTCTGGAGGAATTAATTGAGGAAGAAACCGGTATTACAACGATGACCGCAGAGGATCCACTTACCTGTGTGGCAATCGGGACCGGTAAATATATAGAATTTTTAAGTGGTGTAGGTGAGGAAGAGTAACAAAGTAAGGAGTTGACAAGATGGTAAGAGGTCTTTACACAGCGTGGACCGGTATGGTAAATGAACAAAAAAGGCTGGATGTAATCTCCAACAACATGGCGAATGCGGATACTACTGGTTTTAAAAAGCAGGGAGTAACCTCCCAATCCTTTGATGACGAACTGACCATTCGGATTCATGATAATAACCAGTATAACCGCACGAAAATACCGATTGGTAACATGAATCTCGGTGTTAAGATTGGAGAAACCTATCATGATTTTTCACAGGGAAGCCTTCGAGAAACCGGTAATACTTATGATTTGGCGCTTAGTGGAGATGGATTTTTTACGATTCAGACAACTGACAAGCAGGGAGTAACCAGTACCAAATATACAAGAGATGGTTCTTTCACTGTAACCACGGATGGTTATCTTGTTACAAAGGATGGAGATTATGTTTTGGATACGAATGGCAACAGAATCCAGATTCCGGGTGCACAGACAGCAGGAAATGTAGCATTTGATTCGAATGGCAATGTGCTTGTAGACGGTCAGCAGGTGGCAACATTAGGAATTGCCAGCTTTGCGAATCCCCAGGCGTTGCTGCTTTATGGAGAGAATATGTACGAAGCCACAGATGCAGCAGGATTACAGGCTAGTACGGCAACCGTGAATCAGGGATATCTGGAGATGTCCAATACCAATGTAATTGAAGAAATGGTTGATATGATTACCATTACAAGGGCTTATGAGGCAGGACAAAAGATGATACAGACGGTAGACGGTACACTGCAAAAAGCCGTGAATGAAATCGGAAAAGTATAGGAGGTAACAGGATATGATGCGTTCGTTATGGTCTGCTGCATCAGGAATGCTTGCCCAGCAGACAAATTTAGATAATATTGCAAATAATTTATCCAATGTAAATACAGCAGGATATAAAAAGGATACGGTAGAATTCAAGTCTTTGCTTTATCAGACCTTGCAGTCTCCGTCCACAAATAATGCGGGTGAAAATAAACCGGTGCCGGCGCAGGTTGGTTTAGGAACAAGGGTGGCTTCCATTACAACCGTATTTACACAGGGAAATCTTCAGGATGTGGATAGTAATACATATTTGGCCATCGAAGGAAACGGATTTTTCAAGGTACGAAATCAGGATGGAGAGATTTGTTATACCCGGGATGGAAGTTTTAATGTGCAGCCGGTAGAAGGCGGAGTTATGCTTTGTGCTTCCGACGGTTCACCGGTTCTTGACCAGAATAATAATACCATTGTAATTCCGAACGGATATAAGACGGATGGATTAATTGTGGATCAGGAAGGAAATCTGTTTGTGGAGGGAGGAGACGGTAAACAGGTACCTCTTACACAGACAGTGGATGGTCAGCCATATAATCAGAAGATTGGGTTGGTACAGTTTAACAATCCGGCAGGCCTTTCCAGCATAGGAGGGAATATGTATCAGGCAACCGTGGCATCCGGTGATCCATTAGAGGAGAGTACAACCCAGGGTATTGCTGCAAGCAAGATTCATCAGGGTTATATTGAGATGTCAAATGTACAGGTTGCAGATGAGATGGTGAATATGATTGTGGCACAGCGTGCCTATGAGATGAATTCAAAAGCAATTCAGGCTTCCGATGAGATGCTTCAACAGGCTAATAACCTACGTGGATAATGGAGGATAACTATGGCAATAACAGGGATAGATACAAGTAGTTATTATAGTGATTATTACAAGAAGGCTTCTGATGCATCAGCAAATGCTTTAGAGAAGACTCTTGGCAAAGTAGACAAGGATACAACAGAAGAAGAATTAATGTCAGCCTGCAAAGAGTTTGAAGCATATTTTATTGAACAGATTTACAAGGGAATGGAAAAGACCATTATGAAGGCAGATGATGATGAGTCTGGTGAAGCCAGTCAGTATATGGATTATTTTGGTGATATGCAGATAGAGGCATATGCGAAAAAAGCCACAGATCAAGGGGATGGAATTGGTCTTGCAAAGCAGCTCTTTGAGCAGATGAAGCGGAATTATGGTCTTTAGGATGATTGGAAAATAGGAATAAAGATGAAGTGCCTTGGAATACATGTAGACGTTGCCGTCTGTGTTCTGGGGCGCTTTTATTTCCTGTTACATGATTTGCAACGTGTAGAAAGTGAAGATTTGCAATGGAAAGAGAAGGAATCGTTTCAAAAATTATATATAAAAATGAAGGTAACCAGTATGTTGTATTTGCTGTGGAAACAGACGATGGTGAAGACGAAACTTTCGTAGGATACCTGTCAGGAATTGAGGAAGGAATGTATATTCTGGCAAAAGGAGAGTATGTAGAGCACCCTAATTACAGCCTCCAGTTTAAAGTGTCTGAATATGAAGTAAAAATGCCGGATGATTTGGTCAGTATGGAACGATACCTTGGTTCCGGTGCTATTAAGGGTATTGGAGAAATCATGGCAAAGCGGATTATTAAAAAATTCGGGGTAGATACCTTTCGCATCATTGAGGAAGAACCGGAACGTTTAGCGGAGATAAAGGGAATTTCTGAGCGTAAGGCAAATGAGATTGGTGTCCAGTTTATTGAAAAGCAGGCAATGAGAGAAGCACTGATGTTTCTTTCGGACTTTGGAATTTCACCAAATCTTGCAGTGAAGATTTTTACAGAGTATGGACAGAGGATGTATAGCATCGTAAAGAAAAATCCATACCAGATAGCGGAAGACATTAGTGGTGTCGGGTTTAAGATGGCGGATGCAATTGCGGTAAAAGCGGGTATTGGCATGCAGTCGGAGTTTCGTGTAAGGGCTGCCATTATTTATACTCTGAATCAGGCAACGGGACTTGGTCATATCTATCTGCCAAAGCAACTGCTGATTAGCTGGACAAGGCAGCTCCTTGCAAAGAGCGGTGTAAATGGGGAGCAGGAAGCATATTCATCGGGAAATGTATATACAGTAGAGGATGAGATGATTGAAATACAGCTTACCAATCTGCAGGTAGAGGGAAAGGTTGTATTTCGGGAAAAAGATGGGGATACAATTGTATATACTTCCGGGCATTACCATAGAGAACTGGATGTGGCAAGAATGCTGCTGGAAAATAAGTCCACAATGAAAATAGAAGACGTTTCTCTTGATAAGACAATTGATTCTATTGAAAAAGCAGAACATATTGTTTTGGCAGAGGAACAGAGGGAAGCTGTGAGACAGGCTGCAAGACAGGGACTTTTGGTAATTACAGGTGGACCGGGAACGGGAAAGACCACCACCATTAATGCAATTATAAAGTATTTCGAGATGGAAGGAATTGAAATGATGCTTGCTGCACCTACCGGACGGGCAGCGAAACGAATGACCGAGACGACGGGGTACAAAGCACAGACGATTCACCGCCTGTTAGAGTTAAGCGGCGGGGTGTCGGAAGAGACCGGAAACAGCCAGGTTCGGTTTGAGCGAAATGCGTCAAATCCACTGGATACAGATGTTGTAATTATTGATGAGATGTCTATGGTGGATTTGTCGCTCATGCATGCCCTGCTGCAGGCAATTGTTCCGGGCACACATCTCATTTTGGTGGGGGATGAGAATCAGCTTCCAAGTGTGGGTGCAGGTAATGTGTTAAAGGACATGATTCGTTCCGGGTGTGTGCCGGTAGTAGCTCTTAATAAAATTTTCCGGCAGGAGGCAGGCAGCAGTATCGTTGAAAATGCACATAAAATTAATAAAGGTGAACCGATTCATATGGATAATAAGAATAAGGATTTCTTTTATCTGCCAAGACAAAGCACAAAGGACATTATTGAAGAGCTTGGAAAGCTTTTGACAAGGAAGCTGCCACCTTATGTGGAATGTGAAGGGAAAGAGATTCAGGTGCTGACACCTATGCGTAATGGAGAACTGGGTGTAGGGAATTTGAACGTGGAACTTCAGAAGGTGCTAAATCCACCAAATGTAAGGAAGAAGGAAAAGGAACAGAACAATGGTACCATTTTCCGCGAAGGCGATAAGGTGATGCAGATTCGAAATAATTATAAGCTTGAGTGGTGCATTTATAGTGAAAAAGGGCGGTTCAAGGTGGAAGAGGGCGTCGGTGTCTTTAATGGTGATATGGGGGTAATTAAAGAGATTGATGATTACAATGAAGAAATTGTTGTGCTCTTTGATGATGATAAAGAAGTACGGTATCCGTATAATCTGCTGGATGAACTGGAGCTTTCCTATGCAATTACCATACATAAGTCTCAAGGAAGTGAATATCCGGCAGTGGTTATGCCGCTGCTTAGTGGTCCGCGCGTGCTGTTGACAAGAAATCTGCTCTATACGGCAGTAACCAGGGCAAAGCAGTGTGTTGTGATTGTGGGAAATGGACATTTAGTGGAGAATATGATTCAGAATAATGACGAGCAAAAGAGATATTCTTCTCTGTCAGAAAGAATGCAGGAACTGTTAGAAGTTCATCCATAAAATAAAAAATGGGGTGTAAAAAGTGAAAAAAGATATTTTGTTGGATTTGCTGTATCCGAAACGATGTCCGTTTTGTGGGGAGGTGCAGGCTTATCAGGGGAAACAGGTATGTGAAATCTGTTTTAAGAAGCTTAAGAAGGTTACGGCACCATATTGTATGAAGTGTGGAAAGACACTGGAGGATGAAGAAGAGGAGTATTGCAGGGATTGCACTGCCATTCCAAAGAGTTATGTAAGAGGATACCCGGTGTTTTTTTATGAGGAACCTTTAAAGTCTGCGCTATATGATTTTAAATATAAAAATCAGAGAGAGTATGCAGTGTTTTTTGCAGAATGTATGGACTTGCATTATGGGAGAGAATTAAAAGAGCAAAAGCCGGAAGGGATTGTGCCTGTTCCGGTACACCCGCACAAACGGAAAGTAAGAGGATATAACCAAGCCCAGCTTTTAGCTGAAGAACTTTCGAAAAGAATTGGGGTACCTGTTTATAAAGATTATCTGGAGCGGATAGTGGATACCAGTCCCCAAAAAGAATTAAATGATAAAGCCCGATTGGGAAATTTAAAAAATGCTTTTAAATTAAACCAGAATGCGATAAAATTAAAGAAAGTGTTGCTGGTGGATGATATTTATACATCGGGGGCAACGATTGAGGCCTGTACAAAAGTATTATTGAGTGCCGGAACACAAGAGGTATTCTATACCAGTGTGGCAATTGGAAAAGGATATTCGGGGTAATACAAGGAGGAAGAAGATTATGGAAGTAAGAACATGTAAGCAATGTAAGAGATTATTCAATTATTTAGCCGGACCATCTATTTGTGGTTCCTGTAAGGAAGTGTTGGAGAAAAAGTTCGCTGAGGTAAAGGAATATGTTAGAGAACATCCGGCAGATGGAATTAACGAAGTTGCGGCAGCAAATGATGTAAGTGCCAATCAGATTCGTCGTTGGATTCGTGAAGAACGTCTTGCATTTTCGGATGCGTCTAATGTAGGTCTTGACTGTGAGAGCTGCGGAAAGCTGATTAAGAGTGGACGTCTCTGTATGGAGTGTAAGGAAAAGCTTATGGGTGCTGTGGATGATATGTACAAGCCGGATGATTCTATTGTGGCAAAGAAACATAGAGAGGCTGCCAGAATGAGATTTGTGGATCGATAGAAAAAATTAAAATTATCTATAATGTTTTGGGAAAAGACGCCGATATAATTATTGAATCCATTAATGAATGGGCTCTAACAGGCCGCTATGGATGGGTCATCCGGGCGGCACAACAAGGAGGATGATGAGCGATGAGAATTGGTGCATATAATCAGGTTGCACAGGTTTATGGCAACCAGTCGGTTAAGAAAAATTATAACTCCAGTCAGGTTGGCGCTACATCGACATTAGATCAGGTATCTTTTTCCACGGTAGGAAAAGACATGCAGATTGCAAAGAATGCACTGAATTCTGTACCGGATATAAGACAGGACAGAGTGAATGAGCTTCGTGCAAGCATTGCCAATGGTACCTATCAGGTGAGTGCAGAAAGCTTTGCAGATAAGCTTTTGGCTGCATTTGATGAAAAATTCCTTTAATTTCGGAAGCGTATTGCTTCCGAAACTAAAGGGCATTTGATTAGCAAAGGAGAATCAGATGGCTAGCTTAATTGAGAATTTAATTACGACTTTAGAGGAGGAAAGCAGTCTGTATGCAGACCTTACGAAGGAGTCGATGGCAAAGACACCGGTAATCGTAGCGAATGATTTGGCGAGATTGCAAGAGGCAAACACAAAAGAGCAGAACATTGTAGACCGGATTACAGCGGTGTCACATAGAAGAGACCAGGTACTATCTGAGATTGCAGCAGTATTGGGCAAGGATGCGAAGACGATTACTGTTTCGGAAGTCATTATGTTGATGGAGAAGCAGCCGGAGTTTCAGCATCCTTTAATTATTGTTAGAGATAAGATGCTAAAACAGGTGGAGGAACTGAAACAGGTCAGTGCCCATAACCGGGATCTTTTGCAGCAGTCTCTTGAGATGACAGAATATTCCATTAACCTGATTCAATCTATGAATCAGGCTCCGGAAACAGCGAATTATAATAAAAATTCTTATAGTGGTGCAGCACTTGGAGGAAACTATTCTTCCTTTGATGCAAAACAGTAACGAGATAGGAAAGGAGGAACAATATGTCAGGAACGATGGGTAATTTCTATGTCGGTGTATCCGGCATGCAGTCGCATCAATATGCGCTTAATACAACAGCACATAATATTACGAATGCAGGAACGGACGGTTATTCTAGACAGCAGGTTCTCCTTTCGGATATTGCATATACGAGACTTGGTACTACTGCCCTTGGAGTAAATCAGGCAGGCCTGGGAACAAAAATACAGGATGTCCGTCTGGTAAGGGATCGTTTTTTAGATATCGCATACAGAGAAGAACTGGGAAGGGAACAATTTTACCAGACCAAGTATGATGTGGTAAGGGAAGTTCAGAATTATTTTGGAGAACAGTTTAGCGAAGATGATACCAGTAGTTTTCGTAAATACATGAAGAATTTGTGGACGGCAGCACAGGAGCTGCAAAAGGAGTCCAATAGTATTGTTACAAGAAGTACTTATATCGCCAATGCCGTGACTTTTGTGGAGCAGGCAAATCAGATTTATAGTCAGCTTACCACGTACCAGATGAACCTGAACAAAGAGATTTCGGATCAGGTAAACCGGGTGAATGAACTGGCGAATACAATTTATGAATTGAATTATAAGATTACAATGGTTGAGGCAGCGGGAATTGAAAGCGCAAATGATTATAGAGATATGCGGGATGCTGCATTGGATGAACTGGGTGGAATCATTTCCATTTCTTATAAAGAGAATAACACAGGCCAGGTGGACGTGTATGCAGAGCATAGAACATTAGTCAGCATGGACCGTGTGTACAAGATGGATACGGCGCAGGTTAGTGAATCCTGTGAATATTTAAAACCAATCTGGGCAGATGACCAGGACGATGTATTTTCTTTGGACAGAGTTCCAAATTCGGACAATGGTAATGATGTAGGTTCTCTTAAGGGAATTATTATGTCGAGAGGTGACTGGATCCCGGATTATACGGATATTCCTATTGCACCACAGACACCAATAAAACCGGTGCGTTCGGATTATGAAACAGATGCGCAGTACAATCAGGCACTTGTACAGTATGAGGCAGATTATACACAGTATCAGACAGACTACGAACAGTTTGTAAAGGATAGAGAATATTATAATACGTATTTGGAACCATATACCGTAAGTAACATTATTGCACAGTTTGACCAGCTGATTCATGGTGTTGTGACGAAGATTAATGATATCCTCTGTCCGAATAAAGAGGTTACTTTGGAAAATGGAAGTACGATTTATGTATTAGATGAAGAAAAAGCCGGTTATGGTATGGGCGAGAGTAATATGGTTCAGGGAACGGAATTGTTCATACGCAGCAATTGTCCTCGGTATACGGAGCAGACGGTGACGCTGGCAGATGGAACGACAGCTACCGTCAAAGTGTATAACGAGGAGGATGAGAATAATGTTTTATCTCTTTATTCACTGGGAAATTTAGAGGTGAATGATGAACTGATTAAGAATCCGAGTCTGCTGCCTCTTACAAATTTACAGCAGGAGGAGCTGCAGGATGTGGCAGACCAGCTGATTCAGGTTTGGAATGATGAATTTGGAACCCTTGGACCGAATAGTCTGGTAACCAACAATTTTATGGGATATTATAAGGAATTTGTTGCAGATTTTGCAAATAAGGGAAAGACATATTCAGGAATTGCAGAATCCCAGAATCAGGCAGTGCAGGAGATTAATAACCAGAGACAGACCGTAGTTGGTGTGTCAACGGATGAGGAATTATCAAATTTGATTAAATTTCAGCAGGGATACAATGCATCTTCCAGATACTTCACAGTAGTATCAGAGATGGTGGAGCATTTGATTAGCAAGCTGGGCGGATGAAAGAAGGTGTGAGTAGATGCCATCAACATTTTTAGGATTAAATACAGGTTTGTCTGGACTGAATTATTTTCAGGCAACACTTAACACAACTTCACATAATATTTCGAATGCAGATGTGTCAGGATATTCCAGACAGCAGGTGCTGGCAAAAGCGGCTCCGGCACTTCGGGTGAGAAGCTCTTATGGTATGATGGGTACCGGTGTGCAGGCTGCAGGAGTGGAACAGCTTCGTAATGTTTATTATGACACAAAGTACCGTGCAGCTACTTCAAAATTTAGTGAGTATAGTGGAATAAATGAGCAGCTGACACAGCTGCAAAATTATCTGAATGAACAGAAATCCGAGACCGGTTATACGAAAGTATTATCACAATTGGGTGCAGCAATGCAGAATCTTGCATCCAGTCCGGCAAATGCCACATACCGTACGGCATTTACACAGGCAGCAGGTAATTTTACGGATTTGATTAACGAAGTGGCAACGAACTATCAGAATACCCAGGAAGATATTAATAATGAAGTTGCAATTCATGTGGATACCATTAATTCAATTGCTGCCCAGATTTTCACACTGAATCAGCAGATTCGCAACATTGAAACAAGATTCGGAAATGCCAATGATTTGCGTGACCAGAGAGAACTTTTGGTTGACCAGTTATCAGAACTGATTAATGTTTCGGTTGTGGAAACACCGGTTAAATATGGTGAAGGTCCGGATGCAGAGGACTCCGGTGCTACGACTTATGAAGTGCGTATTGGTGGAATGCTGCTTGTGGATGATATGGAGTGTAAGCAGCTTAAAGTAGCAGCGAGAGAAGAAAAAGTGAACCAGAGCGATATTGATGGTTTGTATGATGTTTACTGGGTTGGTCTGAATGGGGCTCTGGGAGAGAGAGTAAATTTTAATTCCAATAACATCACAGGACTCATGAAGGGCTTGCTTGCGGCGAGAGATGGTAATAATTTCAATCCATTTTCCGGCACTATTGCAGAGATGAAGACTGGAACAGCAGATGGCTCCATTGTAAAGATTTCTTTGGATGAAGGAATTGAAATGGACAAACTGAATCTGCCGATGGAGGGTGTGATTACCCTGAATTGTAAGGAGTATTATTACGAAGGCTGGGAAGCAGAGTATGATGCAGATGGAAAATTAAATAATTTTGTATTTAAGAATCTTACAATCACTTCGGAAACCGGAAGAAGAGAGCCGGCAGCTTTAAATGCAGGAATGGATGTGGGAAGAGAAGCGACTATGGGTCAGGCAATTGACTGTAAGGGAATCCCTTACTATATGACAGAGTTGAATGAGTTTGTCAGAACGTTGTCCAATTATATGAATGATATCTTTACATCCGGTGCAGATGCCAATGGAGACAGAGGACTTGATTTCTTCACGGCAGCAGATATAGCAGGTAATGATTATGTGTTAACTGCAAAACCGGGAACACCTGCCCCAACAAAGGTAATGTCAAATGATTCCAGCTATTATCGTCTGACAGCGCTTAACTGGGCGATTAACCAGAGTGTGAAGGCAGACCAGACAAAGGTAGTTGTATCCTATAAGGAAGATATTACACAAGGCAATTTGGATGCAAAGGGCGTATTGGAAAAAATTATTGCCGGATTTGATGACAGAAGTATGTATTCTCAAGGTACGGTATCACAATTTTTGCAGTCCATTACCACTTCATTAGCAGTGGATATTCAAAAGTACAGTTCCTTTGCAAATAATATGGATGAAGTTGCGAATATAATTGAGAATCAAAGGCTTTCGGTGTCTTCTGTTGATACCAATGAGGAAGCCGCAAGTCTTGTGATGTATCAAAATGGATATAATTTAGCTTGTAAAGTGATTTCGATTATGAATGAAGTTTATGATAAGCTTATTAACCAAACGGGCTGATGAGCCGATATATTAGATATATCTGTTCAAGGAAGGAACAGCAATTACGTGAGGTTAAAGGAGTAACCGGATAGGAGCAAGGTTATGCGAGTAACGAATCATATGGTAACAAGCAGTTCGCTGCGTAATATGCAAAAGTCCATGCAGAGGGTGAATACGTTGAATGAGCAGGTAACGACAGGTAAGAAAATATCTGCACCTTCAGATGATCCTGTTATTGCAATCAGAGCACTTAAGCTCCGTACAACCTGTGATCAGTTAGATCAGTATAAGAATAAGAATATTAAAGATGCAATGTCCTGGATGGATACGACACAAAGCTCTATAGAGAATATATTAACCCGTATGCAAAGTGTATATTATTATGCAGAGCAGGGAGCGAATGATACGTTCAGTACGGATGATAGAAGTAAGATTATTAATGAGCTTCGGTCGTATAAGGAAGGTATTTATAGCGAAGGTGGGACTACTTACGCAGGAAGATATTTGTTTTCCGGTTATAAGACGGAAACGAATCTTTTGTTTCAGAATGAAGCCGCTAAGGAAGGACTGGCTTACAATATAACAGAAAAGCTTTCTTTAGATAAGATTACAAACAAGAGTGTGGTAATTAATGAAGTGAATGCTGACAGTTTAGATAGTATTCTGGCAGGTAAAACTACCTATACATCACCAGAGAGAGAAAATGCATATACTTTGCAGCTTGCATATGACAATCTGGATAGTGGAGCATTGAATGGCAATAATATGTCTGTTAATGTGAAGGCTTCGGATGGAAGTACAATTACACTTGCCATAACGGTATTGTCCGCTGCAGATTCTGCAGATTATTATAATGTTAGTTCCGGAGATGTGCATTTCATTCCGGAGACAGGGGAAATCGTATTCGGTGATGCAATTTATAAGTCTATTAAAGATGCAGAAAGCATAACGGTAAATTACAACAAATCTAACTTTGCAGTTGGTGATTTGCGTCCGGAGATGTATTTTAACTGTACGCAGTTTGCAAAGCAGCAGGATGGAACAATTAAGACAACAGATTATACGGTGACAGATGAGGGTCAGCCAATCCGTTACGAGGTTAATTTTAACCAGTATCTTGCTGTGAATGTGGAAGGGCGGAATATTATCACCCATGATATAGGGAATTGTATTGATGATATGGCAAAAGCAGTGCAGGATGTGCTGGATATTGAGAATACCATCAAGAAGCTGAAGGGATATCTGACAGACCCACAGTATAAGGATAATGAGGCTTCGATGAAGCAGATTAACAAAATGTTAGAAGATGCAGATATAGAGCTGGCAATGAAAAGAGAGGATATGCAAAAACTCTTTGGTAATAATATGACCAATTTTCAGAATTTTATGGATAAGGTCAGTGCAGAGCAGGCAAAAGTTGGTACGAATTATTCCAAGCTTGAATTGATAGAGACTCGTGTGATTGAGCAGTTAGAGAATTTTCAGGAACTCAAATCTTCTAACGAAGATATTGAGACGGAAGAAGCGGCATTGGAACTTTATCAGTCAGAGCTGGTGTATGAATCTGCGCTTGCAACCACCAGTAATGTAATTAAGAAGACATTGTTGGATTATCTTTAGTCAATAATTTACGAAAGGAGAAATGACATGAAAGTATTAACAAAATTTTTTGGTGAAGTGGAATTAGATGATAAGAAGGTTCTGGAATTCCCAAATGGTATTATTGGATTTGAGGACTTTAAAAAATATGCAATTTTGTATGATGAGGAGAATGAGGAGGAAAAAAGAATCAGCTGGCTGCAGTCATTAGAAGAGCCAAAACTTGCGTTGCCTGTGATTGATCCTCTTGCAATTGTGTCAGAATATACACCGATGATAGAAGATGAACTGTTAAAACCATTGGGGGATCCGGCGGATGAGGATTTGCTGGTGCTTCTTGCCATGACGGTTCCTTCTGATATGACAAAGGTAACTGCCAATATGAAGGCTCCATTTATTATCAATGCAGTAACCTGCAAGGGTGCACAGATTATAGTTGACAATGCGGATTATCCGGTTAAGTTTAATGTATATGAATCCGTACAGAAAATGAAAGAAAAGGCGGGTGAATAATATGTTAGCATTATCCAGAAAAGCAAATGAGTCCATTATAATCGGTAATGATATCGAGATTACGATTCTTGAGGTAAAGGGAGAGCAGGTCAAGATTGGAATAAATGCACCAAAGTCTGTTCCTGTTTATAGAGAAGAAGTATATGAGCAGATTAAAGAGGCAAATAAAGAGGCTGCTTCCGATGCAGTACAGGAGAATCTTAAGAATTTGTTTAAGTAGGTTCTTTTCACACGTTGTTCAAGCGGACGCTCCAGATTCGATAAAATTGTTTTCCAGCCGGGCTCGCTTTCGCTTAGTTGCGTGCGTAATGGTACGTAAGGCTGCAAAGGACGCAGCCTAAGTACCAACGGACGCAAATAGCCCTCGTGGAAAACAATTTTTTCGAACCTGAAGCTGTGAATTGATACGAGTAAACAAATAGATATAATAAAGGGGGCGGATGCTCCCTTTTGTTGAAAAAAATGTGTAAAAGATATAAAATTTTAGGATGAGTAGGCCGATAAGGTAATAGAAGAGTAAATTTTTGATTTTACACACGGAGGTGGAGTAATATGGCAATTGAGGCAATTAGTAGTAATGTTGTAACGCAGCAGATGCCAAAGGTTGAGAAGACCGCACCTGTTGAGAAGATTGAAGTGACTGAGCAGCAGCCTGCTCAGGTACAGGAGTTTAGTCCGGTGGTGGAGACACAGGGAAGTGCGAACCAGAAAGGACAGAATAAAGATAAGGATGGAAAAGAAGATCCGAAGAATATCCAGGAAGTTTCACCGGAGAAAGTGAAGAGTGCTCTTGCAGACATTAACAAGAAGATTAAACCAACTCATACACAGTGTGAGTTTAGCTATCATGAGAAGACCAAGAGAATCTCGATTACAGTCAGAGATTCAGATACAAAAGAGGTAATCAAGGAGATTCCGCCAGAGAAGACGCTGGATATGATTGCAAAGACATTAGAGCTTGCGGGGCTTTTAGTGGATGAGAAGCGTTAGTATTAGGAAGGAGCGGTTAATATGGCAGGAGTAAGAATGACAGGTCTTGTTTCCGGTCTGGATACAGAGTCGATTGTAGGTCAGTTGTCAGAGGCATATCAGACAAAGGTTGATAATATCAAGAAGGAACAGACGAAGGCAGAGTGGAAGAAAGAAGCATGGGCGTCTCTTAATACAAAGATTATGGATTTTTACAAGGGAGCACTTTCTACATTCAAGAGTGTTTCCAGCTATAGAGCGAAGGCTGCCACTGGTGATTTAAAGGGTGTTAAGGTTACGGCAAGTAATACTGCGGTAAATGGTACCCATAGAGTACAGGTTAAGGAAACTGCGGCAGCGCAGATGTGGACAGGAAAGCAGATTAATAACAAGACATATACAGCTACTTCGTATACCCCGGCTGTTGATGGAACGAAAAAGCTTTCTGAGCTTAGGGATGATAGTGGCAATTATATTGGCAGCAGATTACAGGATGTGGCATTTAAGGTATCTGCAAATGGTAAGTCTTACGACGTGAAAGTGAATGTTGGTGGTGATGCAACCATTGATGATGTGGTACAAAACATCAATGACCAGTTAAAGGATTCCGGATTAACTGTGGAGTTTGCCGGTGGCAATTTCCGTCTTTCAAATAATTCGTCAACTGCAACAACGGAAACGGATGCGGATGGGAAGACGATTAATAAGATGGAAGGCGGTTATGCAATTACCATTAATGGCGCTAGTGAAGAGACCGCAGCCATTTTTGGTATAAAGGCAGGAGATGAGGGAACAACCATTCAGCCGGCCAGTGCAGCACAGAATGATACAGATGTGGTAAATGTAATTGGCGGTTCTCAGAGGTTCAACATAACGGTTGAGAAGGAAGATGCATCGATAAAGGGTTCTTCAAAGCTTACCGATTTGGGGATTGCAGCAGGTACTGAGATTAAGTTGAATGGGAAAGCAATTACCGTTAGTAATACAATGACTTTAGATCAGCTTGCAAATCAGATGGCAAAGATGGGAATTGAAGCGAATTATGATGAAGGCCAGGGTAGGTTTTATCTGAATGCAAAGAATACCGGTACAGCCAATGGTTTTACGGTGGAAGCAGATGATGATACACTTGCAAAGCTTGGTCTTGACCTTGCCGATGGAGATCCTGCCAAGATAGAGGCTAAGGATGCGGAAATTGAGTATAATGGTGTGAAATATACACAAGCTACCAACAGCTTTAACATCAATGGACTTACGATTGATGCAACAGAGAAGGGAGACGTGCAGACCTTTACAGTGGGAACAGATGCTCAGGGTATCTATGACAAGGTAAAAGAGTTTGTGAAGTCTTATAACACGCTGATTGGAGAGATGAACACCCTGTATAGTGCGGAACGTCTGAAAGATTACGAGCCGCTTACGGATAAAGAAAAGTCTGCAATGGATGAAAAAGATGTGGAAAAGTGGGAGAGCACAATAAAAGCATCCTTGCTAAGAAGAGATGATACCATCAGTTCGTTATTAACGAGTATGCGGACTACACTTAGTAAAGCTGTTCAGGTTACAGATGCTGACGGCAATACAAAAAGTTTTTCGTTAGCATCCTTTGGTATTAATACAAGTACTTATACTGAGAAAGGTAAACTTCATATAGATGGAGATAAGGATGATGCAGATTTTGCAGATCTGGATGACAAACTGATGAAGGCGATTATGAATAATCCAAACGCGGTTGAGAAGACTTTGTCCACTTTGGGTTCAGAAATATACAGTAATCTGCAAAAGGCCATGGGAAGTGTAGAAGGTATGAGTAGTGCACTGACTTTCTACAATGATAAGTACATGGATGATGAGATTGCTGATTACAAAGAGAAAGTAAGCAACATGCAGGATAAGATGACGGCAGAAGAGGACAAGTATTACAAGCAGTTTGCTGCAATGGAATCTGCAATGGCAAAGCTTCAGTCCCAGCAGACATATATTTCTCAGTTGTTTGGGGCATAATGAAAGTACGATGATAGAGGTGAAGAGATGGCATATAATCCAATGGCAGCATATGGTACGAATAAGGTAACAACGGCAACGCCGGCAGAACTTACACTTATGTTATATGAAGGCGCCATTAAGTTTTGTAACATTGCCCAAATGGCAATGGAGAAGAAGGACTATGAGAAGGCGAATCTGAATATACAGAAGGCGCGTAATATTATCGTGGAACTTCAGACTACACTTAATTTTGATTATCCGGTAGCAAAGGATTTTGATGTTATATATTCTTTTATCTTTGAACGGATGACAGCGGCGAATGTGAGTAAGGATCCGGCAATTGTGGATGAGATATTAATACAGCTTCGGGAATTACGGGATATTTGGAGACAGGTTATGAAAAGTGCGAAGGATCCTAGAATATAGGAAAGAGGGCGTGATATGGAGCAGAATAAGAATTATCTTGCTGTATTAGTGGATGCCTTGGAAAAGAAGAAGGATGCTTTGCAAAATATACTTCAGATTACCCAGGAACAGGCAGAGCTTGCAAAGGCAGAGACCTATCAGGAAGAGGCAATGGAAAAGACGCTGAATGCAAAGGAAGTTGAGCTTTCCAGGGTAAATACACTGGATGAAGGTTTTCAGTCTGTATTTGACCGAATTCGGTCTGAAGTAAAGCGGAACCAGGAGTTATATAAGGACGAGATTGCCAGGTTACAGGAACTGATTCGGCAGTGTACGGAATTGGGGAATGAAATTATGGTTTTAGAGGAACGCAACCGTAATCAATTTTCCGCCCTGTTTGCAAAGTCGAAAAAGGATTATTCCGTGTCCCGGACGAAGGCAAATGTTGCACAAAATTATTTACGGACAATGAATAATACGAAGATTTTAGATGCATATTTTGTGGACAAAAAGCAATAATCTACAAGATATATGAATGGAAAATAATCTTTGGAAATATTATATTTTTTAATCATAAAAGTGTTAAGTTATCAGGGTTTTTGACGATATATAAAGTGAAAGAACTTAACACATACAATTACATAATGATATGCAATGTACGATAGTAGCTCCGTAAGGAGATATTATAAAAACCAATAACGGCGGGTAACCGCTAGTACATGTCGCAAGGATGTGACATTATATTCAAGGAGGAATTATTATGGTAGTACAACACAACATGCAAGCAGCAAACACAAACAGAATGTTAGGTATGAATGTGAAGGCTGTATCTAAGTCAACAGAGAAGTTATCTTCCGGATACAAGGTAAACCGTGCAGCAGATGATGCAGCAGGTCTTTCTATTTCCGAGAAGATGAGAAACCAGATTCGTGGTCTTAACCAGGCAGTTAAGAATGCTGAGGATGGTATTTCTCTTATCCAGACAGCAGAAGGTAACATGAATGAGATTCATTCTATTCTTCAGAGAATGGGTGAATTGGCAATCAAGGCTCGTAATGATATCAATGCTTCAGAAGATCGTACGACAATTGATGACGAGATTCAGCAGTTGAAGAACGAGATTTGCTCTATTACAAAAAAAGCTGCATTCAATGGTACCAAGTTGTTAAATGGTGATATGGCTAAGACTGCAACTTCTTCTGGAAAGAAACTGCAGGTAGGTGCTATGGCAGGCGAGACTATGAATATTGCAATCAGTGGTACATCATTAAGCAAATTGAACTTAAAGGATGTTACTGTTAAGAAAGCTACTGGAAACAATATTGGTAAGAATGCATCTGTTGCCATTAGACGTATCCAGTCTGCAATCAAGAATGTATCTGCACAGCGTTCATTACTTGGTGCAATTCAGAATCGTCTTGAGTACACAATTAACAACCTGGAGAACTACTCTGAGAACTTAACATCTGCTGAGTCTAATATCAGAGATACTGATATGGCAACAGAGATGGTTAACTACAGCAAGAACAATATTCTGCAGCAGGCTGCTCAGTCAATGCTTGCACAAGCTAACCAGTCTAACCAGAGTGTATTATCATTACTTCAGTAATCTTAAAGTTTTAGGATTATTGACAAGAAGAACCGGTTTATGCCGGTTCTTTTTGCGTTGCAGAAAGAATGCATAAAAAATTAAATTTTTTTATAAATTGCTATAAAGTTCTGAAAAAGGGTGCCGATAAATATAACATAAAGGAATAAAAATGGATTTGAGTTCCGATGACAATAAATTAAAAGGATAATATATCAAACGGATTTGATGTCAAGGAGGAATTATTATGATAGTAAGACACAACATGCAGGCGGCAAATACAAACAGAGTATTAGGACAGAACGTAAAGGCAGTAGCGAAGTCAACTGAGAAGTTATCTTCTGGTTATCAGGTAAACCGTGCAGCAGATGATGCGGCAGGACTTTCTATTTCCGAGAAGATGAGAAATCAGATTCGAGGTCTGAATCAGGCAGTGAAGAACGCAGAGGATGGTATTTCTCTTATTCAGACAGCAGAAGGTAATATGAATGAGATACATTCTATTTTACAGAGAATGGGTGAATTGGCAATTAAGGCTCGTAATGATATTAATGCATCTGAAGATCGTAAAACCATTGATGATGAGATTCAGCAGTTAAAGCAGGAGATTTGTTCCATTACGAAAAAAGCAGCATTTAACGGAACCCAGTTGTTAGATGGTTCTATGGCATCCGGTAAGAAGTTACAGGTAGGTGCTAATGCAGGTCAGATATTGAAGATTACCATTAGTGGAACTTCTCTTAAAAAGCTTGGTCTTGCATCTGTTAAGGTTACAGCAGCAAAGGGAACAACGAATGTTGGAAAGAATGCTTCTATTGCAATTAGTAAGATTCAGTCTGCTATCAAGCATGTATCTGCACAGAGATCATTACTTGGTGCGATTCAGAACCGATTAGAATATACAATTAATAACTTAGAGAATTATTCAGAGAACCTGACATCTGCTGAATCAAGTATCCGTGATACCGATATGGCAACAGAGATGGTTAACTACAGTAAGAATAATATTTTACAGCAGGCTGCACAGTCCATGCTTACACAGGCTAACCAGTCTACTCAGGGTGTACTTAACTTATTACAGTAAAGTAATATATAATATGAATAGGCTGACCATTGGTCAGCCTATTCTTGCGTTAATGGAAAAGGAGAGAATATGAAGGATCTGATAGAAGTGCTTAATAAAATAATAGAATTGCTGTATCAGGAAGAAGTGAAGACGGCATATAACTTTTTGATTCGATGCCTTCCAATCATGTCCGGTTATATTAGTGATATGGAAGATCAGGATTTGCAAAAGGAAATTATGGGCTCATTAGAAGAGGCAGTGACAGCTATGGAAAACAATGATTACACTTTGCTTGCAGATATCATGCAGTATGATTTGATTGAAAAATTGGAACAGATAGGAGAAGAATAGCATGTCTTTTTTAGAAAATAATCTGGTTGCTTTAGAGGAGGAGCACCCTTATTTACATAAAAAAATAACGGATTATATGCAGTCCCCTGGCGACATAAAAGATAGTTTTGTTGTAGAGCAGGCAAAGGATGCAACAAATATAATCGGAATTATCCGGGATGGCAGAAAGATTATGTTAAACAGTACCTATCGACCGGAGGAAGAGGCAAAGAAGTATGCCGGGAAAATCTGTCTGACAGAGAATTCTATCACGGTATTTATGGGAATGGGAAATGGAATCATCCTGACAGAGATAGGAAAAAAATTAAATAAAGAGGCAAGCTTACTGGTATATGAGCCGTCAGCAGAGTTGTTCTGTTTTGTTTTAGAACACTTTGATATGACAAAACTGTTGAAGGATGAGCGGGTTACATTTTATGTTGAGGGTATGAATGAAGGTTTGTTAAGTAATGATTTGAGCTTCTTTCTGACCAATATAAATATCGGAGTCACCGTATTAGAGTATCATCCAAAGTATAGAGAGCTGTTTCCGGAACAATGTGAAAAATTCAAACAAGTATTTCAGGAATGCAGGGAAAGTGCATTGACGAATCTGCACACAATCATAAATAGAAGTGAGTTTATGACCAAGAACGCCATAGCAAATGTAAAGTATCTGTTGCGTTCTAAAGTTGCCAGTGATTTTGTTGACAGATTTCCGAAGGATATGCCGGTGATTTTGGTGGCGGGTGGTCCATCCCTTGATAAAAACTATGAAGTTCTTCATCAGGCGAAAGGAAAGGCATTGATTATTGCAATGGATAGAACTGCCAGATTTTTGCTGGACAGAGGAATTACACCGGACTTGTTCTGTTCATTGGATTATGCAAAGAATATTGAATTATTCCGGGATGAGCGATTAAGAGATATTCCGTTTCTTTATATACCGGATTTGAGTCATAGTGTACTGCAGCTTGTAGATGGAAGACAGTTAATTTATGGCGGTGGAGATTATAAGCTGTATGAATGGCTGATTCATCAATACGGAAAGAAAAAACCAGAGATTCCGTTTGGGGGCTCTGTGGCTACTTTTGCATTTTCCTTCGCAAGATATATAGGCGCAAAACGGCTTATTTTAGTAGGACAGGATCTTGCCCTTACCGGAGGAAAAACGTATGCGGGTGGATTAAAAAATGCAAGACCTGATGCAGAAAAAATGGATCGGCTGATGGTACCAGGGAACGTAGAAGAGATGGTTGAGACCAGAGGCGATTTTTATATTTATTTGATATGGTTTAATCAGGCTGTGAGAGAGGCTGAAGGTAAAATGGAGGTCATCAATGCTACGGAAGCCGGTGCAAAGATTGAGGGAACGAAAATTATGACACTGCAGGAAGCAGTAGATGTGTATTGTCAGAAAGAGTATTCTATTGCAGATATATTTGAAGAAGTACAGCCCATCTTTTCGGAGAACGACATACCTGAGGTTTATAATTTGTTGAAAAAAATGGGAAAAGAACTAAACAAATTAAAAAAGATGGCGAAAGATGCAGCCCGGTCAGCGGGAAGATGTAAGACGTTAACAGAGCGAAGTGATTTAGGCAAGGAATTTAAGAAAGAAAATAAGGAATTGTCGAGAATAGCGAAGATGTTTGATGAGGGTGTGGCTGCTAATCTGGTGGACAGATATATGGAGCACCTGTTGATTCAAAAAGACTTGGATTTATATGTAACTGAGGATGATAATGAGAAGGAAATGTTAAGACTATATGAAAAGTTGGAACATGATTACAATATTATCTACGAAAATATGGACGAATTAATTGAGCAATATAATGGGATGCTTGAGGATGTAAAAGATGAGTATCAGATTAAGCAGTAGGAGATGGTAAATGTGAGGGGAGAAGAAAAGAAGGTTTTGGCGGTAATTCCGGCAAGAGCGGGTTCCAAATCCGTGCCCCATAAGAATATCCGAATGATTGGTGGGAAACCGATGCTGGCACATTCTATCGCACATGGACAACAATCAAAGTATATTAACCGTATTATTGTAAGTACAGATAGTGAGGAGTATGCGAAGATTGCCAGAAGTTATGGCGCAGAGGTACCGTTTTTAAGACCGGCAGAGTATGCAACCGATACGGCATTAGACTACGATGTATTTTATCATGCATTATCATGGTTGCAGGAAAAAGAAGGATATGTGCCGGATATTGTGGTACAGCTGCGTCCCACGTATCCGATTCGGGATGTAAAGGATATTGATTATATGGTTCAATTATTACTGGAACATCCTGAGGCAGATTCTGTTCGTAGCATGGTCAAGGCAACGGAGATTCCTTATAAAATGTGGCTGAAGGCAGATACAGAAACGATGGATGTTTCAGGAGGGGATGATAACAGAATCGTTCCATTAATCCGTGAAATACCGGAATGCTATAATATGCCACGTCAGCAGCTGCCTACAGTATATTATCAGAATGCGTGTATTGATGTCTTTCGGGCATCGGTTGTGTTACAGAAGCATTCGATGTCAGGAGATTATATTCTTGGATATGAGATGAAAGAGAATTATGACATTGATACAGAGGAAGATTTTCAAAAGGCGATGCAGCGTCTGGAGGGATGAAATGGAAGAGATACGATGTACATTGTGTGAAAGCAAAGATGTGACTTTCATACCAAATCGAATAAGAAATGATGCAGAGGGAAAATATAAAATGTACCGGTGCGGGCAGTGTGAAACCCATTTTTTATATCCCAGACCGGAAAATGAGCAGCTGCAGGAATATTATGATGGAAAATTCCGGGAAGAGGTTCATTCAATGTGCTACTATGATTATGAATATCTGCATGGGGTGTTTGAAAGATTCCTGCCGGAGGCAAAGATACGGCTGGAGCGGGTAAGCGATGAACTGAAACCGGAAGATGAAATCTTGGAGATTGGATGTTCGGTAGGATACTTTATGAGTGTGGCAGCAGAGAAAGTAAAGGCTGTCTATGGCACAGAATGGGATCAGAAGGCACAGCAGTATATACGGGAAAAAATAGATTGTCCTAATATGTTTGTTGGCAGTAATCCGGAAGAGTTTCAAAAACAATTTGACAAGATTTTTATGTTCCATGTACTAGAGCATATTGAAAAACCAATTTCTTTTTTGGAAAATCTAAAGAAGCTTTTAAAACCGGGAGGAAAAATCTATATTGAAGTTCCGAATGTGGATGATGTTTTAGTAAAAACATATCAATGTGATGCGTTCAAAAATTATTACTATAAAAAGGCACATTTATATAATTTTAATGAAAAGGGTCTGTCTTATGTATTTGAACATGCCGGATTTCAGTATGAAATGGATTTTATCCAGCGGTATGACCTGTCCAATCATTTATACTGGCTGGGAACAGGTCTTCCGGGTGGAAAGGGAAAATACCAGGATGTTCTAGGAACAACTGTAAATGATGAGTATATAAAGGCATTGAAGAAAAGTAAGCAGACGGATACATTATTTGCTAAGATATGGGTGTAAATTCAGGCGAAAAAAGCCGATATATGTATTAGATGTACTTTTTTAGCTGGACGGACGCTCTGACTTCGATAAAATTATTTGAAAAATAACCATTTATAGACAGCAGGTAGGGAGGGTTATGCGTATGAGCGAATTATTTGATGATTTATTTATTTTTGAGATGGCAAATTCCCATCAGGGGAGTGTGGAGCATGGGACGGATATTATTCATGCTATGAGTAAGATTGCCAGAAAGCATAATGTGAAGGCAGCAGTGAAGCTGCAGTTTCGGAATCTGGATAATTTTATTCATCCGGATTACAAGGGAAGACAAGATGTAAAGCATATTCCAAGATTTGAGAGTACGAGACTTAATTATGACCAGTTCGAGCAATTGGTGGATGCGATTCATGAAGAAGGTTTGATTGCCATGAGCACTCCGTTTGATGAGGATGGCGTGGACTGGTGTATGGATATGGGTGTGGATATTATTAAGATTGCAAGCTGCTCAGCACTAGATTGGCCGCTTTTGGAGAAGGCAGCGCAGGCGAATAAGCCACTTATTATCTCTACCGGTGGTAAGACTTTATCTGACATTGATAAATTATATAACTTCTTTACTCACAGGGATTGTGAATTTGCATTTTTACATTGTGTGGCAGAATATCCTGCACCATTTGAACGATTACAGTTAGACTTTATTGATAAAATGAACCGGAGATATCCGGATATTACCATTGGTTATTCCGGACATGAGAATCCGGATGACAATACCGTTCCGATGCTTGCTGTTGCAAAGGGGGCTAAGATATTAGAACGCCATGTGGGTCTTCCAACAGAAACCATTACACTCAATGCATATTCCATGAATCCGGAACAGGCAGATAAGTGGGTTGCTGCAGCATTACAGGCAAAGACCATGTGCGGTATGAAGAAGGAAGGAGAGAAGTATATTTCCCAGGAGGAGCTGGATTCCTTGAATTCACTGATGCGTGGTGTATATGTGAAACGTGATGTGAAGGAAGGAGAGGAGCTTACTAGAGAGGATGTATTCTTTGCAATGCCATGTCATGAGAAGCAGATGACTTCCGGTGAGTTTTATGATGGGGTGAAAGCCCATAGAGACTATAAGGTAAATGAGGAGTTGCACGAGAAGAAAAAGCTAACCGATATCAATTTGGCAAGAAGTGTTATCCATGATGCAAAGGGTATGCTGTATGAGGCAGGAATTGCTCTTGGGGATGATTTTGAAGTGGAACTTTCTCATCACTATGGAATGAAACATTTCCGTCAGACCGGTGCTATTATTATCAATATCATCAATCGGGAGTACTGTAAGAAGCTCTTGATCGTGCTGCCGGGACAGAAGCATCCGATGCATGCGCACAAGGTAAAAGAGGAGACTTTCCAGCTACTGTATGGAGATTTGACTGTTACAATAGAAGGTAAGGAACGAAAAATGAAGCCAGGGGATATCCAGACGGTGCTTCGTGGAGAAAAGCATGCATTTACTTCCCAGACCGGTGCTATTTTCGAAGAGGTGTCTACTACCCATGTGAAGAGTGATTCTTACTATGATGACCCTCAGATTCGGAGGATGGATCCGATGGAGAGAAAGACTATTTTGAAGAAGTGGTAGGTTGTTTGTTTGATTTTTAGGATGAAAAAATTGAGAGCTGTCTCGTTGCCTTTTGAAAATGGGAGGTTCGGGAAAGCTGTAAAATGGAGAAGAGGGTGTGAAAAATAATTATTTTTCACCCTCTCCCAAAATATTCCATAATACTATACGCCCTGTTTTACTAGTTGGTTATATTTTTTGTTTAAGTAAAACAATATAACTCCTGCATATTCTTTTCGTTCTTCGGCATTCTTTATCTCATCCATCATTTTCTTGACTATAGCAGATGTACATTTATTCTTTCGATTCAATTCTGAAAGAAAATTACGACACCATCTATATGCTTCCCTACGCCCACGAACAATTTCTGTAGAAGTATCAGCAATTCTGTTTCCGTTTCTGTCCAATTTTCCATTTAAACACAGTACTTTGTTAATATCATTTTCTAGTTGTTCATCGTGTGGCTGTGTATATATCGTTCCGTCTGACATATAACAAATTTTATCCATCATATTTTTGAAGTACTTCCCTGACGTAATTCCAATACATTTTCTACCGAATATCCATATGCATCAGGTTGATAATTAACTTCCTGATTATCTCCAACACTGATTAAATTTCCGTCTTTACAAGATGAAATGACAATTGGGGAATGTGTAGCAATGATAAATTGTACATTAGGAAATGTTACTTTTAAGGCGTTCAATATGTTCCATTGCCACTTAGGATGTAAATGCATATCAATCTCATCAATAATAACGATTCCGCTAATCTGTTCCAAATTGTTAATTCCCTGAGGATTGAGTATCGCAGTTCGGTATGCCAAATCCATAATCATCCACAATAGTGACTGATAACCGGCACTTAATTTAGAAATTGGCATTTCATTATCATTTTCGATATAAACCATCTCATTTAATTGAGATGAAAAATATATTTCAGAGGGTGTTTCAGATTCGTTTATGCTTTGCATAAAAGTACTTATCATGCACTTAAACAGTTCATACTCTGTAATCAACTTTCTCTTTTGAAATGCAGCCAATTCCATCTTGAGACACCATTCTTGGATTACTTTTACATCCATTGAATAATCAAGGCAACCAATATATCCACAACGACGGTCATTTAACTTTTTCTTTATTTCCTTCCCAAAATCACCACGTTTTACTCTCCAAACACGTGCCGCACTTTGAAAACTTAATAATGGCAATATACTGTCACTTTGATTAGTTACTGTATTCATCCACTTGCAAATCTCCCGATTATCAATTTTGGTATGGGAATTGTCTGGATCCATTCTGCTGCGACTCCAATGGTACACTGTATTATCTATGTTCATCTGACATTCGATAGAAACTGGTGTATGGTATGTGATTCCTGTTGCAGCATCCCCAAGAGTATCTATTGAAATACGGATATCATCCTTCGCAATGTTTTTTTGAGCAACTCCTGTTACGTTTGTAAATAATCCACCTAAGGCAACAACGGTAGCTTCAAGAATAGAGGTTTTACCAACACCATTATCTCCAACAAGTAGATTGATTCCCGGCTGTAAATCAATTTCCATTCTCTCTATCGCTTTGTAATTGTTAATTATAAGCTTTTCAATATTCAATGCTGTGCCCTCTCGATCTTTTAACGGATACCTTTTTTATTATTACTTGTATTTCTCTATTATAAACGAATCCTGTTTAAATTACAATTATATCTAAATAATATATCATCATTTGCCGATATATATTAGTGTAGACAAAGTAATATACTCACGGAGGAGGCAATATAGAATGAAACAGATAATCAATGGTATCAAATATTGGGGACAGCTGTTGTTCCTTCCAATCTATTGGTTATCTTTTTTATTTCCAAGAGATAAGAGAATCTGGCTGTTTGGTTCTACTTTTGGAAGAAGGTTTGCAGATAATCCGAGATATCTGTATCTGTATGTGAGTCAGCATAGTGACAGAAGTTCCAAACAAATAAGAAATAGTGTTTCCGAATGGGGAGCAGTGGGACATGCCTATGTGGAAGATGAAGGTTGTAAGGATATCCGCCCCATATGGATTAGCCATGATAAAGGAATTGTGGAATTTCTGAATCAGAATGGGTATGAGGCATATTATTATCATTCCTTGAAGGGAATCTGGTATTGTCTGAGAGGGAAGATGTATTTCTTTGATAATTATTCTAAGGATATCAGCTTCTGGTTGAGTGGTGGGGCTGTGAAGATGAACCTCTGGCATGGAGTTGGGAACAAATGTATTAATTATGATAATAAGCATGATAAGGTAAGACACCCTAAGAACACATGGGAGAAGTTCAAATATTTTCCAAGGCGTTTATCCGATGAGAAACCAAGTCATTATATTCTTGCTACTTCGCCAATGATGGGTGAGATATTTGCCAGGGCATTTCAGGTGCCAAAGGAGCATGTGATAGAGGCAGGATATCCGAGGAATGATATTTTGTTTGAAGATGCAGGTGTGAAGAATCTATATCTGCCGACAGAGCAAAAGCTGATGGATTATATGGAACAATGGAAGAGTGAGGGAAGAATCATACTTGGATATCTTCCGACTTTCCGGTCATCGGAACGGAAGTTTTTCGAGGTGTGTGATTTGGAAGTGTTCAATAGATATCTTCAGGAAAATCAGATGCAGCTTGTATGTAAACTCCATCCAAAGTCAGCTTGTAAAGAAGAATTTGAGAAAATGAATTACTCGAATATTTATATTGTTCCTTCTGAGGTAGATGTGAATGCTTTCTTGGGGAAGATTGATTTATTAATTGCAGATTATTCTTCTGTATACAGTGATTATATGTTGTTAGACCGACCAGTGGTGGCATTTCATTATGATTACAAGGAATATGCAAGTGATACAAGGGATGCCTATTTTGACTGGGATGAATATATGCCGGAGTTAAGGGCGTATAGTCAAAGAGAGCTGGAGGATGCGATTCTTACAGTGTTGCAGCGGGATGAGGCATTAGAGGACAGACAGAAGTTCAGAAGTAAGATTTATAAAGATGTGGATGGTAGAGCTTGTGGAAGATTAGTGAAGAATTGGTGGGATGAGAGAAATGGAATTACCAAAGATAGAGAATTACAAGTTAATTAGCATTGACATATTTGATACACTGTTATTGCGTGCCGTGGCAAAGCCGATTGATTTGTTTGAAAAGGTATGGATAGAGGCGGAGAATAGAGGGATTGCAAAGATAAGCATGTATCCTAAGGAATATATGAAATTCCGTGTAGAGATGGAACGGCGTGCCAGAATAGGGCAGAAAAATCGCGAAGTGACTTTAAAGGATATTTATGACCAATATCCGGATTATATTGCCAACGACCTCAATCAACTGATGGAATTGGAGATTGAACTGGAAAAAGAGTATTGTTATCCGAATTATCTCGTGTATGAGTGGCTTAAGAATGCTAAAAGTCAGGGCTGCAAGCTGGTATTGGTATCGGATATGTATTTGAGCAGAAAAGTAATTGAGGAAATTTTGTTATATAATCAGATTGATATCCAATTATTTGATGATTTGATTGTGTCAAATGAATATCAGTGTAACAAGCAGAATGGTGAATTGTTTGATGTTCTATTTGACAAATATCCGGATATTAAACCGTCCAATATGCTGCACATAGGAGACAATAAAAATGCGGATTATGAGCAGTCGATAAAAAAAGGCATGCATGCATTTCATTATAATGCGATACCGGAGCAATTGTATAGCATATTTGATTATGAGAAGATCCGCCATAATGTTCCGCAACCAGGTATCTTATCTTTACGAAAGATGTGTATGGCAGGTGCTGTGCAGGAAGGCGATGAAAAGACGGCTTATGAGTTAGGAAGTGCGGTAACCGGACCTGTGCTTTCTCTATATGTTTCCTGGGTATGTCAGCGTATGAAAAAGCTTGGTATTCATAGAATTTATCCATTAATGAGAGAAGGATATCTGCTAGGTGAGTTATTAAAGAAGGAAGCAGCATATGTGGGATGGGAATTAGAAGTCCATCCAATCTATGTTTCAAGAAAAGTGACCTATATTCCTTCCATTGTTGAGGTGAACCGGGAGGAAATCGAGAATATGATAGGTGCCCGGAATCTGACGATTCGGGAATCTTTGCATTTAATGGGACTGGACGAAAAGCAATTTTTGGAAATCGAAGAATATTTTGATGTTAAGCATAAAGAGACGCATAAGATACCATATGGTGACAGTACATTAAAGGAATATTTGATTGGCAGATTTCTGGAGCTGGAGAATGTTCAGATTATTGAGAACTATATCAGGGAAGAACGACGAAAGCTGGTTGCTTATCTTCAACAGGAAATCGGAGATTTTAATAATGTGGCAACAATTGATATCGGTTTCTTTGGAAGAATCCAGATGTGGATGGAGAAATGTCTCGATCTTGAAGGGGTTCCCCATAAGATGAAACATTTTCTGGCAGTAGGGGTGACGGAAGACCGATTGTATAATGGTCTGGACTTTGAGGGAATGTTTGGAACATTTGCAGAGAATAGAGATCTGATTCCGACCATTCACCGTACAACGGATGTTTTGGAAAAACTGATATCTGTCACAGAAGGAAGTACGATTGGGTATTGTGAACAGAATGGAAGAATCAGTCCACTGCAGGCAGAAGGTGTAGATAACGACCGGTTAACGGCAATCGCATTTCAGGGAGTATTTGATTTTCAGAAATGGTGGCTGCAATTCCGTAAGGATAAACCAGAGATTGCAAAGACTTGTTTAGAGGATCGAAGAGGACTCTTAGAGATTCTGCATCGGTTGATTGATATGCCAAGACGGTGCGAGGCTAGGATGCTGGCAGGATTTGAAGCAGATACGAATTTTGGAACAAACTACAAAAAAGGAATCATTACAAAGGAGCATCTGGCTCTGGCAAAAGAAAAGGGTGTTGATTTTGTTGATAAATGCAATGTAAGTTACACTTATCAGAACAGTAATATTACCTGGCCGAAAGGAACTGTAACACTCATAGATGAGTTTTATTATGTAAGAAGGGCATTGAAGAATGGTTCACAAAACGAGATTATCAAATCCATGCAGGAAGTTGTGGAACAGGTTCAGGCGGATGGTGTACAGGAAGTGGCTCTATATGGTGCAGGTGAGAATGGAAGACAATTTTATTTCCTTTGTCAGCTGTATAATATTGGTGTAAAATGCTTTATAGACCGAAAGGAATCTATCTGGGGTACCTTTAAAGAGGGTGTGGAAGTAATGGGACTGGATGAAGCAATGAGAAGAGGAAATGATATTTTTATTGTGACGTCGTTGTTTTCTATTAGTGAGATTAGTGATACGATTAATGAGAGGTTTACTCAAAGAGGAGAAAAAGCTCAAATTTATTGTGTGTAGAAATATTTTGGGTAAGATGGGTGTGAAGATGGTATGGATAATATTGTGATTTTTGGTGCGTCTGGTGGTGCGATAAAAGTTGCACAAACGTTTAATGATTTAGGAATTGAATTTGAATGTTTCGTTGATAATAATGAAAAAAAATGGGGAGAACAGATTTTTAATAAAAAAATTAATAGTCCAATGTATTTAACTGAGAATACAAGCAAAATTGTTATTGCAAGTATTTATCAAGAGGAAATAGAAAAACAACTGTATGATATGGGAATCTCTTTGGATAGAATCGTTCCTAAAGAGATGTATATTTTAAATTATATTAAAAGTCACTTAAAAGAATTTGAAAAGTATATTTGCAGTAAAAAAATAAGTAATCATAGTAATTCTTTTTATATTTTTGATTTGGCTGAGGGAATGCAGATTGGTGGGATTGAATCGTGGTCTTTTAATTTTATGAGAATTTTAAAAGAAAGAGAAGAAAAATGTTTTGCGTTTTCTAAGGTTACAACAGATGAAGCACCAACTGATTTGGTAGATGATGTATTACAAATTGATATTACATATGATTCGTATTTAAAATCTATTATAAATATTATTGATGAGTTAGTTTTAAGAATGCCGTTCACAATGGTTGCAAATTGGATGACTCAGAATTTTTATGCTGCGTATATATTAAAATTGTTGTACCCTGATCAAGTTAAAATTATTGCTGGTGTACACCATGATATGTTGGCGTATTATAGAAGAAATAAGTATATCGAAGATTGTGTTGATGCATTTTTATGTGTGAGCAGTGGAAGTAAGAAAAGAATGTTAGAGGAATTTGAAGTAAATTCTTCTAAAGTATATTATATTCCAGTACCATTGAAACATATGAAAATAGATGATTTCGTAGAACAAGGAGTCGAGGAACCTTTAAATATATGTTTTGGAGCAAGACTTGAAAAGGCGCAAAAACGAGCAGACTATATTATTCCATTAATAAGTAAATTAGAGCAAAATGGAGTTAATTATCGTTTTTATATTGCTGGAGATGGTGGATATTTTTCAATTATACAAAAATATGTTTTAGAGCATAATTTATCTGATAAAATATTTCTTTTGGGAAAGATAAAATCTGAAAAGATGTTTGAATTTTGGACAAATAAGGAAATTGTTTTAAGTCTATCTGACTCTGAAGGAATGGGATTATCTATACTAGAAGCAATGGCTTGTGGAGTAATGCCGATTGTAACAGATACGGCAGGAATTAGAGAATTTGTTGTTGATGATTATAATGGTTATGTAGTTGGTTTTGGGGATATTGATAGTATTGTATCAAAAATTAAGCAAATAGAAAAAAATAAAAAGAAGATGAATCAGTTTCGAAAAAATTCTCTTAATATAGTAAAAGAAAAATGTATAGATGATAATTATTATAATTTCTTAAAGAGAATAGGAACGAGGCAAAAGAAAAAGATGCTGTGAAGAATAAGTACGCTAATTAGACATATGGGGAATGGCAGTTAGGAATAAATATAATGATGAAGAGTATGAAAAGCAGAGTGTTGAGATCATAAAAGGTTGAAGAGATTAGAAAAATGGTGTGATAAATGAATATTAGAGAAACAATAAATGAAATTAGTAATAAATATAATTTAAGAATATGCGGGTTAACCTATGAAAATAAAATTAAGCAATCTGTAAGGCAAATTCTTAATAATATTCCGAAGAATAAAATAGTTGGAATTAAGGGTGCTGGTGAGCATACATCGCAGTTGTTGTCGCTATCAGAAGGAGCTTTTTCTCCGCAATATATATTTAATAAACGAAATAAAATAGTTGAGAGTAGTCAGATTGATGGCAAAACCTACACTATATATCCAGATAGTTATATAGATAAGGTGAATTTGGATGTTATGATTGTTTCTTCATATGCGCACAGAAGAGAGATGGAGCAAGATTTGAAAAAGTATAGCAACCAATTTCAGATAATAGATATTTATGATGAGTTATTAAAAGATGGATTGGAAGTAAATGCTCCGTTTTACAGAAATGCAGAAGATACATACGAAAATGTTCTGTATTATCGGAAAGAATACAATAAGAACAGTAATGCAACGAACTTAAAGAACTTAATAGTAGCATATCTCCATATATGCGATTTTATAAATTATATAAAATATTCAAAGGAATATATTAAAAAAGGGTTTATTGATTGGGAAATCATTAACAGTGCAATGATTGAAATGCAGAATATGCTAGACGGAATAAAGAAAGTTGTTTCAGCACGAAAACAGAAAGATATTATAACAATATGGAATGATCAGTTGGGATATAGTGAATTAAAGTTTGCGCCATATATGAATAAAGCAAGTGAGGAGAGTCTGTTTTTTGAAAATGCATATACAATGACACCGTTTACGGTTCCAACATTTTTTGAAATGTTTCAAGGGTTGAAATCATTAGATGATGGAATTTATCATAAGCAATTTCCGGTATTTGATTCAACTAATTCAGAATTGATAGAGTATATCACAAAAGAAGGATATAAGTTTGTATACGTTGGTGATGAAGCAGATGCAAGACTATTTTCTGAAGAGTATGCAAGAGGAAGTTATACCTATAATAGCACATGTATTCGTTGTGTTGATTTGTTACAAGTACTAATTGATGAAGAAAGACCGGTATGTGCAATATTACATTCCTTAGTGGAAACTCATAACCCATATCTGAGCGGTGAACTTGATAGTGCAAAATGGTATGATTGGCCTCGATTTATGGGTGATACAGAGGAAACAGCTATGAAGCAGATGAAGAAATCATTAGTATACTGGGATAAACAGTTAAATTATTTTATGAATTTTCTTTCTGACAATGCAGTTAGGATATACATGAGTGATCATGGGAAAAGATTTAATATACAACCGATTTATAAGAATGATACAACGCATTTAGTCTTTTTTGTATTAGGAAAAGATGTTCCTTCCAAAAGATTAAGGAAAATGTTTAGTATTTATGATTACAAGATTCTTTTACAGGCTATTGTTGAAAATAGGTTTGAAGAGGATTATCTTTGTAAGGATTATTGTTTATTGCAAGAAACTAATATCTTTAATAATGCAACAATATGTTATTATATTGAGAATGGTGTTGAAGAATGTGGATATGCTTTTCGTGCGGTTCGTACACAAACAGAATTGTATGTCAAATTATCTTCAGGAACGCAGTATTATTATATTTTGCCAGACGAGGAAACAAATCATGTTTGTGAGGAAAAATATAGGCATAGAGTTAAAGAATTAGATAAATTGGCTGGAGATTATTTTGATAATCCAAGAAAATATGAAGAGGAATTAGCATTTTTCCGGAAAAAATTTGAAACGCATGAGTAATATACTAAATTGTTGATAGGGAAGAGGAGATTATGCAGGCGGTTATTTTAGCAGCAGGAATGGGAAAACGTTTAAAAGATTTAACACGTGATAACACAAAGTGTATGGTTAAAGTAAATGGAATGACAATGATTGAACGTGCTCTTCGTATTTTAGATAAAAAGAAATTATCACGTATTGTAATTGTGGTAGGATATGAAGGAAAGAAATTAATTGAATATATCGCAACACTTTATATTGTAACGCCAATTATTTATATTGAGAATCCGATTTATGATAAGACGAATAATATCTATTCATTAGCATTAGCAAGTGAATATTTGTGTATGGAAGATACTTTGCTTTTGGAGTCTGATTTGATTTTCGAAGAAAGTTTAATTGATGCATTGCTTGAAGACCAAAGAGAAACACTTGCATTAGTTGATAAATTTGAAAGTTGGATGGACGGAACTTGTATGGAATTAGATGAAGAAGATTGTATTGTTAATTTTATTCCAGGTAAGTGTCTTAAATTTGAGGAAAAGGAAAATTATTATAAAACAGTTAATATTTATAAATTTAGTCAACATTTCTCAAAAAATACATATGTTCCGTTTTTAAATGCATATGAGAAAGCGATGGGAGAAAATGAGTACTATGAGTCTGTCATTAAGTTAATTGCATTATTGGAAACAAAGGAGATTCGTGCAAAACGCCTATCTGGACAAATATGGTATGAAATAGATAATATTCAGGATTTAAACATCGCAGAGTCGTTATTTGCAGAAACTGAGGAAGAACATTTTGATAAAATTGTTAGTAGCTTTGGTGGTTATTGGAGATATACCCATATGTTGGATTTTTTTTACCTTGTTAATCCATATTATCCACCGAAGAAGATGGTTGAAGAGTTAAAATCAAATTTTGAAATACTTATGACACAGTATCCTTCAGGAATGAATGTGAATTCTCTGTTAGTAGCTAATAATTTTGGTGTGAAACAACAACATATTGTAGTTGGAAATGGTGCAGCAGAATTGATTAAAAGTCTTATGGAAAGAATCGAAGGGAAGATAGGATTTATTTATCCAACTTTTGAAGAATATCCGAATCGATACAATAATGAAAAAGTGATATTTCAGCCATCAAGAGAAGATTTTCAATATGGAGTGGATGATTTAATGGAATTTTATGCTGATAAGGAAGTGTCAGCAATTGTTTTGATTAATCCTGATAATCCATCAGGTAATTATATTGGGAAAGAAGATTTGTTAAGATTGATTATATGGTGTAAGGAGAGTGGCATAAAACTCATTTTGGATGAGAGTTTTGTAGACTTTGCAGAAACAAAAGAATATGAATCAGTAGAAGATTTATCTTTAATTAAAGAAGAGATTCTTAATATGTACGAAGATTTATATGTAATTAAGAGTATTTCAAAGTCTTATGGTGTACCAGGATTTCGATTAGGAATCTTAGCAAGTAGTAATGAAACTGTGATTGCCCGTATAAAAAGAGATGTTGCAATATGGAATATTAACTCCTTTGGAGAGTTCTTTATGCAAGTTATGGAGAAGTATAGTAAAGATTATGTGAAGTCACTTGAGAGGATTAAGCATAGTAGAAAGATTTTGGTGGAAGGACTATCTCGAATATCCTATATTAATGTTTTTCCGTCGCAAGCTAATTTTGTGATGTGTGAGTTAGATGGAAAAAGTAGTAGGGAAATATGCTGTAAGCTTTTAGAAAAAGATATATTAATTAAAGATTTATCACATAAGATTCATAATGGTAAACAGTATATTCGTATTGCCGTAAGGAATGAGAAAGATAATCAAATATTATTAGAGGAGCTGATGAATATATAAGGGGGGGTTATTGATTAGATTATGAGATACATAATAGGAAAAAACTATAGTCAATATTTTATTTAAAGTAATACTTTTACAATATTATTTTGTAAGAAAGAATATAAAATAGCATGTGAGGACTAACAATGAAAAATTATGAGAATGCTACCCCATTAGTAAGTGTGGTAATACCAGTTTACAATGGAGAAAAATATATAAAATTAACAATTGAAAGTTTATTGAATCAAACACTTCAGGATTTTGAAATTATTTGTGTGGACGATGCATCTACGGATGGTAGTTATGATGTGATATCTTCCATTGAGGATAATAGAATTAAAGTATTCCAAAATGAAGAAAATCAAGGAATAGCATATACTAGAAATCGTGCAATGTCTTTAGCCAAGGGAAAGTATATTGCGTTTATGGATCATGATGATATTTCACCGGAATACCGTCTTCAATGTGAGGTAGACTATTTGAATGAACACGATGAGATTGATTTGGTTGGCGGTGCAATGAGAAAAATAGATGAAAATGGTAAAGATATGAATTTTTTATGGACACCACTACTAAATTATAAATATATTAAGGCTTTTATATTGTTGGGAAATGTTTTTGCCAGTGGAAGTGTAATGGCAAGAAGAGAATTTATAGAAAAACACAATCTTCAGTTTAAAGACAATCAGTATGGGGCAGAAGATTATCGATTTTGGATGGAAGCTTCATTGTATGGTAATTTGGCAAATATTAATGAAGTATTGTTGCATTGGCGAACGGGGCATGGAAATGAAACTGGTCGTGTTTTGCAGGAGAGTGTATTAGAGAGAAAGAAAGTAATTGCAAATATTCATAAGGATGCTTTGGAGAAAAATGGATTTTCTCTTACAGAAGATGAATTACAAATATTAAATTTGGCATTTGCAGAAGAAGGAACTCTTGAGAATATAGCGGAGGTAAATAGTTTGTACAACGCATTAAAAACGATACTCAAACAAGCAGAGGAAATGCAACTTGACTATTTGGATGAAATAAGAACTATGTGCAGAAAACGTTTTGGGGAAAAAGTGGGGAAAGCTTTCTTTCTTTGGAAATAAATGTCAAAATTTTCAATTATAGTATAAAAGGGGTGAAATTAACAAATGGAAAAGGAAAAATATTTTGAAAAAATATGTTATGAAAAATTATCGGAGATAAAAAATGATATAAAAGGTCGAGAAGTGGTCATATGGGGAGCATCAAAAGGAGGAGAAATAGCAAAAAGTGTATTAGAAAATTTAGATATCCAGGTAAGTTTTTTTGTAGATAAACAATATGCAACAAAAAATGTTTTTTTAGAGTTGCCAGTAAAATCATTGAATAATCTTTCGGTATCAAAACATTATGTAGTTATTGCAATTATGTCATTTATATATGAGTTGGAAGAGAATATTGAAGCAATGGGATATACGCATAAGGATTTTAGGTATGTATATGATAATGAGGGATATAACAAAGAAGATATAGAATATAGAGGGTGCAAAGTTGGGAGATATACATATGGGTATGAAGATTTAATGGAATATTACCCACTTGCTACTTCGATTGGAAGGTATTGCTCTATAAATGGCACAGCCAGAATTTGGAATAATCATCCATTAGGTTATGTAACAACCCATCCTATATTGGATTATAGATGGTTTTATTCTTATGAAAAACAAGAAGAGAGAGATGAATATTGCAAAAAATATGGGAAACATTTTCAGAATGTTGAATTCGAGAATAGTCCATTGCGTGACAATCGTCCAATAGTTATAGGTAATGATGTCTGGATTGGAGCGAATGTTGTGATTTTACCAGGAGTTACAATTGGAGATGGAGCTGTTATTGCAGCAGGAGCAGTGGTAACAAAAGATGTAGAGCCGTACGCAATTGTAGGTGGGGTACCTGCAAAACTCATAAAAAAGAGATTCAGTGAAGAAGATATTCAAAAAATGTTGGAAATTAAATGGTGGGATTGGTCAATTGAAAAAATTGAGGAAAATATTGAATTATTTTATAATCCACAAGAATTTCTGAATAAATTTTAAACTATATTATTTATATGATTGGAGCGTGGGATAAGTTGACGAAACAACCATTATTAAGTATATGTATTCCTACATACAATAGAAGCAAATATTTGAGAAAAAGTATAGAATCGATTATTTCTCAGGAAGAATTTTCCAACGGTATGGTTGAGATTGTGATTTCAGATAATGCATCAGAGGACGATACTCAAAAAATTGGTATGGAATTTTCTGAAAAATATGAGAATATCCATTATCATAGAAATAAGGATAATGTGAGAGATAAAAATTTTCCCATCGTATTAAGTGAAGCAAATGGTGTATTAAGAAGATTGAGCAATGATACAGTTCTGTATAAAAAGAATTCCCTAAAATATATTTGTAATATAATTGAAGAAAACAAGAAAGAGAGACCGGTAATTTTTTGGTCGGGGGGAGCAGGCAAAAGTTCAGATGAATCAAAAAAAGTCAATTTTCGAAATTTTGTTCAGGATGTTAGTTATGGAATGACATCTATTTTAACTTTTAGTATTTGGGAAGATGAGTGTGAAGATATAGAAAATGATAGTGATGGTTGTGAATTACAATTATGGCAAGTAAGAAAGATATTAGAGTTAGCATATAGAAAAAAGAATATTCTTATTTGTAATAAAGTTCTTACAAGAGGACAAGCGGTAGAAAAGAAAAATATTAGTTATGGATTGTATAAGGTGTTCTATCAAAATTATTTTACACTTCTTTCCCCATATTTTAATAATAAATCATTAAGTATGGATGATAGAGAGTATTTGGAGAAAGATTTATTGTTTTGCTTTTTTTCGGAATGGTGTATTAAATGGGAATTACAAAAGGATGATTTTCAATTTTCGCAAACAGAGAATTTGAAGGATGCTGTTATGCAACAATATAAGGATAAACCGTATTGGAATGAATATGAAAATTATTATCAAATAAAACTGGAAAAGACAAAAAGGCTAGAGGAAGAGAGAAAAGAAATCGCGGAGAGAATATATAAAAAAATATTTGATTCACAAATAGATTTACGTAGTTATTATGAAATTATGAAACAATATCAAAGTGATGATACAATAATTGGGTTACAACAGGTAATAGAGAAAAATTATTATAAGTTAAAATATTTACAAGACCAAAGATTTGATAAATATGTTATTTGGGGTACTGGAAATGGAGGAGAAAATGTTAAAAGGGTTATGGATGCTTTTTTGAATAAGAAATGTGTAGGATATATTGATTCATTTAAATCTGGAGAAAAAGATGGATTGCCGGTATATAAGGCAGATGAATACGATTTTGAGTCAAAAGAAAATTATATAATTGTGGCAGCAGCAAATGCAGAAAAAATAATATCTGACGAACTGAACAAAAAGGGTTTGGTGGAATTGAGAGATTATATGCCACAAGTTTTATTTTAGTAGCGATATATAGATGTGTATTAATAATTTATGTGGAGAGGTGTTGCTATGAAAGTAATTCTTTTAGCGGGAGGTTTTGGAACTAGAATCACAGAAGAATCACAATTTAAACCAAAACCTATGGCAGATATTGGGGGGCAGCCAATACTATGGCATATTATGAAAGAATATTCATACTATGGGTATAACGAATTTATTATTTGTGCTGGGTACAAACAACACATTATTAAAAAGTGGTTTGCAGACTATTTTTTAAGGAATAGTGATATTACGTTTGATTTCACAGATGGCAATCAGATGATTGTACATGAATCACATATTGAACCCTGGAAGGTTACAGTTGTTGATACGGGATTGAATACAATGACTGGTGGTCGAATAAAGCGAATACAAAAATATGTTGGAGATGAAACATTTCTTATGACATATGGTGATGGTGTTTGTGATGTGGATATTGGTAAACTGGTTGAATTCCATAAGGCACATGGAAAGATTGCAACATTGACAGCTGTTTTGCAAGATCAGTCCAAAGGTGTGTTAGATATTGGTGGTGATAATGCAGTCAAGTCTTTTAGGGAAAAAGAGTTATCAGATAGGGCTCCAATCAATGCGGGATATATGGTTTTCGAACCGCAGATTTTTGATTATATTGAGGGAGATCAAACAATTTTAGAAAAGGAGCCACTTGAAAATTTGGCAAAGAAAGGTCAATTAATGTCTTATATGCATAAAGGTTTTTGGCAGTGTATG
>JAQXLK010000116.1 GCA_029012085.1 Clostridiales bacterium | reverse complement strand
GTACCCTGCTTTACTTCCACCTTCAGCACTTCGCAGTCAGCAGTTGTCATGCTCATATTAGAAACTGCCACAACTTTAAAATAAAGAAACCATGCTACCGTAGCCGCAATCATTGCAATCATAACAATGACAAGCATAACATAAGACATCACCTTGATATCCCAGTCTTTCAGTAATATACGCACCTGATGGATAAAATGCTTATTCGTTCTATTTTGTTGTGTATTCTCATTTAAATCCTTTTGCATATATCCATCACCACCTATCTTTTATACTTCAAAAATAGCTTTACCTGCCAAATTATTCAGCATCAGACTTAGCATAATTTTTATTGATTTTTTTATATTCTGCCTTGAGCATTTCTCTCTTTTTCTCCACTAGTTCATCACTAACTGTATTTGAAGTAAGCTCCTCCACCATCTTCTCGATTCGAGTTTTTTCCGGCTTAGTCTCTGAATCCTCAATTTTGCTGGCTGCCTCTGCTAATATTGCTTCTATTTCACTATCTGAAATAATCGTATTTATGTTATCTGATATTTTCTCATTCTGCTGCTTACTTTCAATTTCATCATTTCTTTCCATGCCAAAATCTTCCTCCACACCAAAAGCTGTTTCCCTGCTTGAAAACTCCTCAACGCTAGGAACCCCAACCTCATCAAACGTTCCCTCGATGCCGAAAGTATCTTTCTTACCAAATACACCCTCAATGCTGGCAGTTTCTGTCTTACTAGGAGTTCCTACAACCTCGGAAATTGTTTCCCCATCATCAGAAATTCCTTCCGCAACAGAACCATCCTCAACTCCGAAATTTCTTTCCTTACCAGCAGTTTCTTTCACATTAAAATCTGTCTCAACAGCCGGGTAGCCTCCCATATCGTATAACTCATCAATTTCTTTCTTGATTGCTTCGTAATCCTCATCTTCTTCGTCTTCATCATACCGCCCGGTTACCATACTCACAATCTGCCAAAAGTAAGATAACAGACATAAGGCAAGCGGAAGCATAATAACCAGAAAATATACCTTGTTATCCGACAGTGCCAAGAACATCTTTCCAAGTGTCCTTCCTCCCGGCAGCTCCTTTACAAATATTCCTGCCACCTGATCCTTATGTACCGGATACGCATCCACTGCAGAAGTAGCATCACCCTTTGTTACAAAGAGGGTTTCCCCATTTTCTTCCACAATATCATGAATACGGTGGGTATTATAATATCCCTGAATCTGCGGGTCATCCGATGTAAATGTAATAATGTCTCCCACCTTTAGCTGGTCTACCGGATACTCCTTTATGATGATACATGTATTTTCTGCAATCGCCGGTTCCATACTGCTGGTAAGCACCCTCAACACCTGATAACCGGCAACCGAAAAATGCTTCCCGGTAGACATTATGAAAATCATACCACAAATGAAAAGTACAAATATAACAAATGCTACATCTCTTAATATCGAAAAAAATCTCTTCATGCCTTCACTACTCTTTCTTATTGTTCCTTTTTCTGCTGTTTTACCACTTTTTCAGCAGCTTCCTTTTCCTGCTTCCTGCGCGCCTGAATACTCCTTAACTCATTATCTACAATCTTCCGAAGGTTGGCATCCGGAATATCCGTACCTGCCACAATCTCCTCTAACAGCTGACGGATTCCCTGCATATCCAGTTCCTTCTTACGGGTTTCTCTGTTAATATTTAGTACATCCACATCCTCCATATAGTTATGAAGCATCGCATAATTCCATATAAATGAACTGTAAATATCATGTTCAAAGGATTTGGAAATGTTAGGATCCTGTTTCACCAAATCCACCTTGTATCCTACATGCGTATAGGAATGAATAAAATTCCACAATTTGTGGCACGCCTTATAATCACGGTTCTTTGCAATGGCATTCGTCTTTACAATCGGATGCTTTACAGCCGGAAAACGCCGCATCGTTGCAACAAACTCTGTGCCCACCAACATATTTATATTACGATGTAATTGTATAATTCTTGCAAATACATCCTTATTTTCAAACTCACTTTCTGTGTCAGTCTGTTTATCCCGAATCTTAATCTGTAAGGAATAATCCACTGTTTCTGTATAATTATCGATACTGGAACCCACTTCAAAATTAACGCCCAGCTCGTCCTTACTCGCCTCAAATATGGCATCAAATCTCTTATTAATAAAAAACTGTAATTCTGCAATCAGGGTACAGATAAAACGATTTTCGTATGTATTTAAGGATTCCTCTTTATAAATGTTCAAAATTTTATTAGGAATTACCGTTCCATCTTCCCGGTATTCGTCAATATAATTACTATGTGCCAGTAAATGTCTTACGGATTCTGCCGTAATATTTCTTGCCATGGCAATGTTAACAACCTCCCGCTCTTCCTCAATGAATTTACGGGGATTTAATACCACATGCTGCAAAGACGGTAACGCTTCTTCTATGGCATTAACCCATGTCTCATCCACTTCCTTTACCAGACGGACATAGGAATATTTGACATAGTTCCGGCCTGTCTCTAACAGATTGTAGAAATATTTGTAATACGGGTCTTCCGTCATATCTCCCTCTGCTTTACCGGTCATTTTGGCATATGCATTTAAAATATCATCCGAATATTCATCGTATACCATATCGTTACCCTTCCTTACCGGGCAGGTTTCCTACCCGTTTCCTATACTTCATACTTTCCTCTCGCCTATTGGCTCATTGTGAACACAAAAGGCCGCCGCATCCCTATATACTGTGTATTGTGTGCGACAGCCCTCTCAATTTTTATGCTCCGCTCATTTTCTTCAAACGAGCTAAATACGTTTTACTTACTCTGAAGTTTTCCTCTCCATATACATGGTTCAGATAATCAATCAAGCCGTCAATCTCATCACGAATAAATCCTAATCCTAAAGACTCAAATTTACGAAGAATCTTCTTAGCAAACATAAAATCAATTCCATCAATCTCTGTACCACCACATGCCACATAGCATGGAACAAAATCTTTCATCTGTCTAAGAATACGGTTACCAAATGTTAATCTGAAATGTTCAATCAGATAAGTATCCAGCCTATCTAATTCCATAAGACTTTCCTCTGAGAGAGGATAATCTTTTTTTGCTTTCTCATACAGTGAATTCAGGTAATCCATATTAATCGGAATACCTTCTGTATCCGGTGCTTCAAATACAGTCGCGCGGTCATCCAAATCGATTGGAATCGCACGGTCATATACCTTATCCGCTACCGCAAAGGTAGAATCATCATTATTAATGGTTCCTACATAAAATACATTTTTCGGAATCCACACCTTACCATCTATCATCTTGTCCGGGTCATTTTCTGCTTTGCTGGATACCACGGAGATAAATCGTTCATCCTCACGTGGTAATTCCAAAATAGACAACATTTCCGCAAAATAGTATTCCACACGGGCAATATTCATCTCGTCCAAAATGATAACACGGATATTGTCCTGATAATGGGATTCGTATATCGTCTTTAAGAAATCCGTCTCTGTGTATTTCTTCGTAAAGTCATTGTAATAACCAAACAATTCCGTACGGTCACGCCATGACGGCTGAACCGAACAAATCAGACTCGGATTATTGATAAACTGTCCTAATGCGTATGGAAGAGAAGTTTTACCTGTACCGGAAATACCCTGTAAAATCAGCATCTTCGCTGCTCCAAAGGAAGCAAACACCTCCCGGATAACCTCTAACTCATAATACAGTCCCAGTCTGGAAGCTGCATAGTTACGAAATGTCATACAAAGCTCTTCCAACGAATAATTCATAGGAAACTGTGGTGCCACATAATTTTCGGATTTGTAATATGCATCCACGGCAGATAATTTCGGGAAACGAAGCTCTCCGACTTCCACCTTCTGAACCGGCTTGCCCTCTGCCTGTGCCACTGCCAAAGCTTCCTTTTCTGCATCGCTCAAATCATCCAGATTGTTCTCGCTCTCTGCTGCAGCATTTCGAACCGCTTCTTCTTTATCAGCCGTATCCTCCACAGCAGCCGCTTCTTCGCCTTGCAAATCCAGCAAATCCGGGTTCACCTGCATGCCCATCTCGCTTACCTTCATTGCAAGAATCTTATCCTTTTCGTAATTTGCCTTCAAAATCTCACGTTTCAGTCTGACTACTTCATCCTTCATCTCCTCGTACTCCACTACAGGCACCTTAAACCGGAAAAAGACACGTAAACCTCTTCCAATCAGATAAACAAGAAGGATAAAAATTAACAGTACAATAATATGCGTCAGTAATGCTGCAATCCACCCACCGGTAGACAAATCATCCTTGTAGGACTTGAATAAATCCATATAGAACTTAACATCCAAGATTCCGACAATTGCATTCTTGATGGCAATTACAATATCCCAAAGATATCCGAACACGCTATTCATGAAATTGTAAAAATAATTAAAAAATGCATCCATTTGTTATTCTCCGTTGTGGGGGTGGTGGTTCATCTTCTGCTTTCAACGAGGTAGACATGATTAACTTTATGGCGTCTGTGTTTCTGTTGTTACTGTAGAAAACTTCAACTGCGAAATAATATTTTTTGCCGCAATTTCATTTCCACATTGAGGATCTGTTCCTTCTATCCAAATATACAATTTGATAAGAGTTTGTTTATTATTTGTAAGTTCTAACACCTCGCTACTACTAGAAACAAATTCTCCTCCGACTTTCTGCAATACATCTGAATCTACCGTTTTTTTATCACCTCTAACATCACTTGCTATTATTTTTGCATTCTCTAAGTCGGCTCCACTATCATTCTTGGCATTAGGCTCATAAACCTTTATACTTTCAGTTTCACCAGCACTTGCATCCTTTATAATGGCAATTCGAACAGCAGAAGATGGTAATACATCACCCTCATTCACATCTTTAGATAAAGAATATGTACCTTTAGGTTGTGGATTAGTCTCTTTATATATTCCATTATTCAAATCAGTTCCCACATCTAATTTAACTTTCGTTTTTCCTCTCGCAACACCACTTGCACGCATCCAAAACTTATACTCTATATAATATCCTTCATCATTTTTTGCAGATCCTTTAGTTAAATATTTTGATGCTGATGTTGTATTATCAACCGATCCATTATCTGCGTAATCAGGTGCTAAAAAAGTTTTACCATCTTTAGTCGTTGCTGGTAACAACTTTCCGTTAAACTCCACTGCAGTAGTTTCCGCTCTCCATGCATTATCACCAGTATCACTAATCGTTTCACTATCACTAGCCCAGTCTGCAACCTGCAAACCAGTAACATCCCCAACCGTCATGGTCAGATTACTCACCTTCGCCGTATTACTCAACGTAAACCACGCATAAGTCGCTGCCGACAACATCAGCACACACAACAGTGACATCATCACCATACTGCGGATTTTCTTCGCCTTTTTCACAATGTTCTTTTGTTTCTTTTCATTTTCTTCTCTCATCATTCTTCCTCATCCTTTCCTAATTATTTTATATTGAACAGGACTTCCTGTTTTAATTCTAATACATAAACCGCATCGTCATCTCCACATGCCCGCCTAGTATATCATCCTTACAGTTCGGGTCATCTCCTTCTAACCAGATAACTACGGTATATTTATCCGTCTCATCCGGCTGCATTTCCTGACGGCTTCCCGTACAGACCAAATCCTTTGCTGCCCATGGAAGGGTTTCTAACTGGTAAAGACCTTCCACCTGGGTGAATTCATGGTACTCCATCATTTCATCCGTTACATGTGCTTTATTGGCATCCTCAACCACCGATTGAACTTTCGGGTCCTCGGCATATTCCATAAATGGAAATTCCCACTTGCTATACAGACATTCTGCATAACCGCCATCATTTTCCTGGGCAAATATCTGTTGTTTGCCATTCTTAAATACCATTACCCACGTTGCGGTATCTGCATTCTTTGCAGTACTTTGTACGGATAACTCATAATGGTAATCATGCGCCTGTGTCGTCTTATTCTTCAAATAAAAGGTATAAGCTACATAATTGGCTCCATTATGCTTACCATCCACATCCATTACATCCTTTGCAATATCATAAATGGATATATTCGTTGCATCCTCTACTGCATCGTCCCGTAAAGTAACAAGAAAATCACTAAAATCCTGATTTTCCGAAAGAAGAAATCCCTCATCCGCCATAGGACGGTCTAACTTAATAACGAATTCTCCTTTTCCTGTATAAAATGCTGCCAATATGTATAAAGTCACCAAAACACTTACCAATATAACAATAGTCTGCCAGGCCGCAACCACACGAAACAAGCTTCTTGTCAAACTCGCCGTTCCCAAATACCAATGCCTGAACTTGTTTGCCGGATCAATTTTATTCCAGAACTTGGAACTTCGCTCCATCCGCCGGTACTGTCTCTGTACAGATTTCGCAGAACTTGTATCTATATTCAGTTGTTCCTTTTTACCCTTCTTTCTACCTGCCATATTTTATCACCCTGCCGGTAAATTGTTATTCCCTATCTGAAAATATCTTTCTCCTTACTGAAATATTGTCCCGCCTGTGCTTCCCATGAAGCATCCATATCCATTGGCATATTATCGATACATTCCACAAATGCCAACGAAAGTGTAGGCTGAAATTGTTTTCCCGCCTCTTCCAATATAATCCGCTTTACAGTATCCAAGCCCATATTCTTTCGATATGGCTTCCAGCTTGTCATTCCGTCAAATGCATCCGCCAGGGAGCAAATCCTTGCCTCAATTGGTATCTGTTCACCCTGTATACCAAAGGGATATCCCGTACCATCATATTTCTCATGGTGATACATAGATATGTTATATAAATGCATCTTGACTATATCTGTAAAGGGCAGCTTATACACACTATCCAGTGTATCTGCTGTCAATATTGTATGCTTTTTCACCTGCTCAAACTCTTCATCCGTCAATCCGCCGGCTTTATTCTGAAACCGTACTGGAACAAAGGCACGTCCAACGTCATGCAAAGTATAAAGATCCTGTATGCAGTCATCTATCTCATGATTAAGGGGTGCTACAAGCTCAGGATGCTGCTGCTCCAAATATTCATAGAATACCTTTGCATATACACCAACCCGTTCCATATGTAATCTGACATCTCTTGGTATAATACTATACAGGCAGGAAAGTGTTGGATAACAGCCCTCTTTTGTTTTTTTCATGTCCTCTTTATCATATACAATCATAGTGTCCCCCTCAGTATATAATACAATTTTTGACAAAAAACGTCAAGGAAAACGGAATAGAAAATGAGAATAATTATTATTTTATAAACAAATTTTCTTTTGTATTAACCAAAAGAGGATTTAATTTCTTAAAATATGCTTAAAATAACAAAAATTGAAGGTTGACAAAACTGACATATCCCTTTATGATTTAGATAAAAGAAATGGGTTCTTCTGCTGAGTAAGGTCATCCGACTGGAAAAGGTTGCTCGTTTCTTTTTTATTTCCATAATGTCATACAGATATATCGTCTTTGGCATGTCTCATCAGCATCAGAACATGAAACACATTATACCTTTCTGCTTCTCCACTCTGCACGATATGATATACCTATCTGTTATTCAATATTACAGACAAATGTTCTATTCCATTTTGTACATTTTCCATAGAATGAATAATCTTTTCCACGCCTGCCACCTGCTCTCCCGTAGAAGTACTGATCTCTGCTGTTCTTTCCGCAGCCTGTTCTGATATGGATTCCAATTTCTTCATAGAGACCAGCAAATCATCTTTGATTGTTACGATATTCTTCAATTCATACGTTCTGGTTGTAATCACTACTGCAACAAGTAAAGCTAGAACATAAACAATACCAATAAATATCCAGATTACCAGACTGTCCATCTTTAGATAAGACTTTGGGAACAGAATCATTGCCCCAAATTTACCATCATTTGCAAAAAAAATCACGACTGCTCCAAAGACAGGCATAATGGAAATATATAAATATTTTGCAAGTCTCCCCAGTTTCTTTTCAAATATCCGAATAACAATACTAGCTGCCACCATCAACAACACAACACTATCTTTTGCTGTACCCTGTATAAACAGTGACAGCCAAGAAAAGCTCCAACCCGGTATTATATATTATAAAATACCGAACTGAAGCCTCTTTAACCTAGCAATGAAATCATTACTTATTTTCCAATAACCTCTTCAATTTCTTATCAAAAGTTTTTATTTCATATCCTTTTACTCTATTATATGCATATAATATACAATCCACAAAGTCCAAATTCTGTTCAGCATACGTTTCTAATCCAAGCTTAACAACTTCTATATCAATCATCTGAACCTCAGATAAAAAAACTAACATACTTGTCTTTATTGTACCCCGTTCAATAGAATATACTCCCTTCAAAACATATACAACCTCTGCAAGAACTTCTATTGTCACCTGTACAGAACCCTCACGAATAATTTTCTCTGCTTCTTCTGCCATTTTTTCATTATCATTTAACAAATAGCGTAAAATCATATTTGCATCAAGTATTACCATACTTTTCTATCACCGCCTTTTCCCAAGCAGACTTCTCTTCTTTCATCAACTCAAGATTTGCATATTCCGAAAGTAAACCTCTAGCAGAATGCATTGTAGTTTCCGGCACTTCCTGTATAAATTCATCCAATATCGTTATAATCAATTTCTGATTTTTCTTTGCCTGAATCTTTTCCAATGGCTGCACTGTATTCCCATCATAATACCCTTGTAAAGCTAACATACAAACACCTTCTTCCTTTTTGTTATATATAGTATAACTTAAAATCCGATTTTTGTACACTACATGTCACCCATTATTCTTTTGAAACATTACTGTCCATCATTACTTATCATTCTCCGCCAACACACCCTTATTATGAACCAGATAATCAATTAACGATACAATTGTGAGAATCAAAGCAAGATAAATCAAAACATTTTCAAAAAGATGAATTCCATCTGCTGCTGCCTCGAAAACACTTCCAAAATCAGCAATCAGAATACAAAGCATCACCATCTGCTCTGCAGTTTTAATCTTTCCCCAGATACCTGCAGCAATAACAACTCCATTATCCGCTGCCACCAGTCTGAAACCACTAATAATAAACTCTCTTGCAATAATTAAAATGACAATCCAGCAAGGAATTCTTCCAAGCTCAATAAATGCAATCATCGCAGAAGAAACCAGCAGCTTGTCTGCTAATGGATCCATGAACTTTCCAAAGTTTGTGACAAGATTATATTTTCTTGCAATCTTACCATCCAACATATCAGTAATGGAGGCAACAGCAAATATAGCCAATGCAATCCAGTTACCGTATGGAATAAAACCGCCATAATTCACATCACACAATAATGCCACTAAAAAAAATGGAATCAAAACCGTTCTCAAAATAGTAAGTTTATTTGGTAAATTCATCGTATTTCTCCTATCAAATCATATTCATTAAAATCAGTAATTGTCACTTCAATAAAATCTCCCGTTAACAGCTCATCCTCCGAAGCAACAAACACACAGCCGTCAATGTCCGGTGCATCCATATAGGAACGACACACATACATCTGCTCTTTATACAGATATCCTTCCACAATCACCTTAAGTGTCTTTCCAACCATGGTAGAATTCAAATCATAGGAAATCTCCTGCTGAAGCTCCATAATTTCATCCCGCCACTGCTCTTTTACCGCTTCCTCCACCTGATTCTCAAATCCGGCAGCAGGTGTATCCTCCTCTGGTGAGTAAGTAAATACCCCTAAATGGTTAAATTCCACTTCATCGATAAATTCTAACAGTGCTTCATGTTCTTCCTGTGTTTCCCCCGGAAAGCCTGCAATCAGAGAAGTTCGAAGAACAATATCCGGTATCTCACTTCTGATATATTCTATGGTCTGTTTAATCTCTTCCTTCGTTGTCCGGCGTCCCATACGGCGTAATACATCATTTTCACAATGCTGTAATGGCATATCAATATAATGACATACTTTCGGATTGTCCTTCATCTCTGCAATCAGCTCTTTGGTAATCTCTTCCGGATAACAGTATAACAGCCGAATCCATTCCAAATCTTCAATCTCAGAAAGCTTTCTCAATAATTCCGGAAGCCTCTTTTCTCCATATATGTCAACACCATATAATGTCGTTTCCTGCGCCACCAGACAAATCTCTGTAATACCGTTTGATACAAGATATCTTGCCTGTGCTACTAGATCCTCCATTGGTACACTCCGGAAGTTTCCACGAACCTTCGGAATAATGCAATAGGTACAATGCTTGTTACAGCCTTCCGCAATCTTTAAATATCCCATATAAGTTCCTGATGTAATTACACGCTTTTCATGGCTTGGAGGAAGATAATCAATATCTTCAAAATGGTCATATCCTTTGCCCTTTAATACCTCTTCCACTGCCTCTACAATAGACTCGGTACTGGTGGTACCAAGAATAGCATCTACCTCCGGTAGTTCTTTGTGAATCTCGTCCTTATAACGCTGCGCCAGACATCCGGTAACAATCAATGCTTTTAGCTTCCCTGTCTGCTTTAATTTCCCCACTTCAATGATATTCTCAATACTTTCTTCCTTTGCATCATGAATAAAACAGCAGGTATTGATTACTGCAACATCTGCTTCCTTTTCTTCATTTGTTATGGAATATCCCTTATCCTGCAATAAACCAAGCATGACCTCGCTATCTACCAGATTCTTGTCACAGCCAAGGGACACAAATAAAATCTGAATCATTTTCTGACTCCAATCTATATTTCTTCTCGTCTCCTTAACGAGACTGATTCGAATTTGCTTTATTTTCTATGCACAAATCTTTATGACTCTGTCCTCACACAAAACTGTTTCTATATTCATTTACTTGTCAAACATAGTTGCAGCTTCCACACAGTTATTCATAAGCATTGCAATGGTCATCGGACCTACACCACCCGGTACCGGGGTAATGGCAGAAGCAACTGGCTCTACACTATCAAAGTCCACATCACCGCAAAGCTTGTTATTCTCATTTCTGTGGATTCCCACATCAATAACAACTGCTCCCTCTTTCACATAAGAAGCATCTATCATCTTCGGTCTGCCGATAGCTACCACTAAAATATCCGCTCTCTTGCAAACCTCCTTTAAATCCTTTGTCTTAGAATGAGTGATGGTTACGGTTCCATTTTCTCTTAAAAGCAATAACGCCATTGGTTTACCTACAATGTTGCTTCGTCCGATTACCACACACTCTTTTCCTTCAATCTCCACACCGCTTCTCTTTAACAGCTGTATAATTCCTGCAGGTGTACAGGATACAAATCCCGGCTGTCCGATGCTTAATGCTCCCACACTTTGTGGATGAAATCCATCTACATCTTTCTTCGGAGAAATAGCCTTAATAACTGTATCTTCATCAATATGCTTTGGAACCGGCAACTGAACTAAAATACCATGAATCTTATCATCCTGATTCAATCTTTCAATTAAAGAAATCAACTCTTCCTGTGTTGTCTCCTCCGGAAGCTCATAGCTTTCAGAACGAATACCGATATATTCACAGGCTTTTTTCTTATTGCCAACATACACAGAGGAAGCTGGATCATTTCCAACCTGGATAACAGCCATTCCAATCTCTTTTCCTTCTGCCTTTAATGCTGCTACCTTTTCCTTTAATTCATCTTTAATCTGCTTGCTGATTGCCTTACCGTCAATTAACTGTGCCATAGTATCCCTCCTTACAAACTAGAACAATCCTGTAATCTTGTCATCCACCACATCAATTCCTTCTGCAGCAGGAACCTTTGGAAGTCCCGGCATAGTCATGATGGAACCTGTGATTGCTACTACAAATCCGGCACCTGCATTCACATAAACGTCTCTTACACTGATATCGAAATCTGTAGGACGTCCTAACTTTGTCTGATCATCAGACAATGAATACTGTGTCTTTGCCATACATACTGGCAGATTACCATAACCAAGCTCTGTAATCTTATCAAGCTGTTTCTTTGCTGCCGCAGTATAATTTACACCATTTGCACCATAAATCTTAGTAGCAATGGTCTTAATCTTATCTTCCAAAGACATATCATCTTCATAGAGCATCTTGAAATCAGCCTTCTTATTCTCTAATACATCAACCACTTTCTCTGCTAATTCCAGACCGCCTTCGCCGCCTTTTTCCCAAACCTTAGCAAGTGCAAAATCACAGCCCATATTCTCAACAAACTCTTTCACAAAGGATAACTCTGCTTCAGAATCGGTAATAAACTGATTGAGGGTTACAACAATTGGTACACCATACTGCTGCAGATTCTCAATATGCTTTTCAAGGTTCACGATACCCTTCTTCAAAGCCTCTACATTCTCATTAGATAAGTCTGCCTTTGCAACACCGCCATTGTACTTTAATGCTCTGACAGTAGCCACTAACACAATTGCATCCGGTGCAAGACCTGCTTTACGACATTTAATATCCATAAACTTCTCTGCACCCAAATCTGCACCAAAACCTGCCTCTGTTACCACAATATCTGAAAGCTTTAATGCAAGCTTTGTAGCACGTACAGAGTTACAACCATGAGCAATATTCGCAAAAGGACCACCATGTACAAATGCAGGTGTATGCTCTAATGTCTGAATCATATTTGGCTTAATAGCATCCTTTAAAAGTGCAGCCATAGCACCTACTGCCTTCAAATCCTTAGCAGTTACCGGATTACCCTCAACGGAATAAGCAACAATAATCTTTCCAAGCTTATCCTTTAAATCTTCCATATCATTTGCAAGACAAAGGATTGCCATAATCTCTGAAGCTACAGAAATTACAAAATGATCTTCTCTCACATAACCATCCATCTTGCTTCCCAGTCCTACCACAATATTACGAAGGACACGGTCATTCATATCCATACATCTCTTCCATACAATCTGTCTTGTATCGATATGAAGTGCATTTCCCTGCTGGATATGATTATCAAGCATTGCTGCTAAAAGGTTATTTGCAGAAGTAATCGCATGAAAATCTCCTGTAAAATGAAGATTCAAATCTTCCATCGGTACTACCTGGGCATATCCACCACCTGCAGCACCGCCTTTAATACCAAAACAAGGTCCTAAAGATGGCTCACGAAGTGCAATGGATGCCTTTTTACCCATTTTACCAAGTGCCTGTCCAAGTCCAACAGTAACCGTTGTCTTACCTTCACCTGCCGGTGTTGGATTGATTGCCGTCACCAAAACAAGCTTTCCATCCTTATTGTTCTCAATCCGCTTAATCAGTTCATCTGAAAGCTTTGCCTTATACTTGCCATAAAGGTCTAATTCCTCTTCTGCAATATCTAATTTCTTTGCAACCTCTCTGATGTGTACCATTTCTGCTTCCTGTGCAATCTGAATATCTGTCTTCATATGAGCCTCCTTATTATTCCTTTCGTATTTTATATAATTATAAAATTGTAACCATTGTAACGATAGATTGATGGTTCGTCAACCGTATTTCCGTAGAACTTGTAGAAAATAAGCTAAAATCCACTTATTATTTATAATCTTTTTACATCTTATGAAACTGATTATTTTTCTATTTTACCAGTTCACAGCTCTATTTCTAATGAACTTAACTATTTTCGTGGTTGCCAATTCACAGCTCTAATTCCAATAAAGTTAAAATTTTTAAACGGTTGCCAGTTCACAGCTCCGGGTGTCATAAAATTGTTTTCCATAAGGGCTATTTACGTCCGTTGGTACTTGCATTGAGTACTTAGCGAGGTTTTTTCGAGCTTAGTACGAAAGTACACTTGCCCACTTGGTGAGGTACTTTCGAACCTAGTGGGCATAGTGTTACCTTGCTTATGTACCACTACGCACGTAACTAAGCGCAAGCGTGCCCGGTTGGAAACAATATTATGACATCCGGAGCGTCCGCTTAGCCAACACCCAACCAACCTCATCTAAAAGTATTCATCCACATATTCCTCAAACTGTTCCTCCGACATTAATACCTGTCTTGGCTTCGTTCCCTCTTCCGGCCCAACCACACCAGCCTCAGCTAACTGATCCATAATCCGGGCGGCCCGGTTAAATCCAATCTTGAACATTCTCTGAAGCATTCCGATGGATGCCTTATCTTTATCAATAATAAACTTTCCAGCCTGAACAAAATATTCATCCCTGTCATTATCAGATGAGCCATTTATTGCTGTGGCACCACTGCTTCCTCCCGAAGAAGTAATCTGCTTCGTAATTTCTTCACTATAGGTCGTCTCTCCATTTTGCGCCTTTAAAAATTCAACCACATTCATGACTTCATCATCTGAAATATATGCTCCCTGTACACGAAGCGGTTGCGGATACATGGTCGGATAAAACAACATATCACCATTACCTAAAAGCTTCTCTGCGCCAACCGTATCGATGATGGTTCTAGAATCAATACCAGATGATACGGAAAGTGCAATTCTAGATGGAACATTTGCCTTAATCAAACCGGTTACTACATCAACAGAAGGTCTTTGTGTTGCAATCACCAGATGGATTCCTGCAGCACGGGCAAGCTGGGCAAGACGCACAATTGCCTCCTCTACTTCTGCCTTCGCCACCATCATCAGGTCTGCCAACTCGTCCACAATAATAACAATCTGTGGCATTTTTTCCAAGGTCTGCGCCTCCTCCGGTATCTGACCGGATTTTTTAAGTTCCTCCAGCTTTGCATTATATCCCTGAATATTACGAACATTATACTCCGAAAACATCTGGTATCGTTTTGTCATCTCAGCAACTGCCCAGTTCAGTGCACCAGCTGCCTTCTTTGGATCTGTTACAACCGGTGTAAGCAGATGTGGAATTCCATTATATACTTTAAGCTCTACCTGTTTCGGATCCACCAAAATCAATTTCACCTCATCAGGATGTGCCTTATATAAAATACTCATAATCAACGTATTTGTACATACCGACTTACCGGAACCGGTAGCTCCTGCAATCAATAAATGCGGCATTTTTGCAATATCTTCTACCACAACATTACCCTCAATATCCTTACCAACGGCAAAAGCAATCTTAGATGGATGCTTGATAAATTTTTCTGTATCAATTAATTCTCGAAAACCTACGCCGCTTCGCGTTCCATTTGGTATCTCAATGCCGACTGCGGATTTTCCTGGAATCGGTGCTTCAATTCGAATACTCTGAGCCGCCAGATTCATCATGATATCGTCAGCAAGCCCTGTAATCTTGCTGACTTTTACTCCCTGCTCCGGCACCATTTCATAACGGGTTACCGATGGTCCACAGCTATAATTTGTCATGGTAACATTTACACCAAAGCTCTTTAAGACCTCCTGAAGCTTCACTGCATTCTTTCGAATGGTATCCTCCTTTGTAGAAGTCTGGCTTTTGCTTCTTTTTAGAAGTTCCAAAGGTGGAAATTTGTAATCGGAGTCACTGGTACTTACAACCTTTGCCGAAACATTTTTCACTTCCGTTGCCGTCTTATTCTCCATATTCATAACATCTGCCGGTGGAGCCGCTGTCATCTCATTCTCTACCTTTGCGGCACCAGAAACCGGTGGTGTTACTATGTTCTCAACGTTCACAGGTTTCGCTTTCTTTTTTCGAGAACGCTTTGGTGCACTTTCCTTTACCGCTTCCTTTGATACTTCTGTCACTGCAAACTCACCCATATTTTCACCCGGCAAGTCCAGCTCATATTCCATGGTAATTTCATGTACTTCTTCATTTTTCGGAAACTTATCTACAGTTTTAGATGGTAAAATCCCCTTATCGGAATCTGCCGGAAGAACAGAAATTGCATCCAGTAAGGAAGATTTCTTCCGTTCCTTAAACACTTCATCTCTTCCACCCGGAAAATCTTCTGTCACGATTTCATCAAAATCTGCCCTGGGTTGTTTTTTTACTTTTCGTCTGGATTGTCTTATTTCCTCATAATCTTCCTCCGTATCGTAATCCTCTTCCTCTCTGATTTCTTTCATTTCCGCCATAAATGATTTTACTAACTCAATAACAGAAACCTCTGCAAACAATACCACACACAGAATCATTACGAGAATAATGATAATATAGGTACCCACAAGACCAACGCCCTTATGCAGCAGATAAGCAGCACTGCCACATAAAACACCTCCGCCTAAATGGTTCTTATATCCATCCATATACGCATTTGCAACAGAAAAATCGGACATTCCTGCCACTAACTGACCAATCATTCCAATACACAATAATACGCAGGAACCAAATACAACCTTTTGTACTGCACGCTTCTTATATTCATTCACATGCAGGAAGAAAGCCGCAAACATCACAACCAATGGTAATATGTACTCAATCACTCCGAAAATACCGAAGAAAAAGTTACTAACCACATTAATAAACCCACATAATCCAAAATTACCAAGTTCGATAATCAGCATTACCGCACACACAATCCAAACAGCAATCTCTGGTGCGTAAGATACCTCTTCCTCCACCACTTCTCTTCCCTGTCTGTTGCTTTTCTTTGTCTGTGTCTCTCTAGTCGTATCCTTCTTCGAACGATTGCTGTTCTTTCCGTTTCGAGAAGCTGCATTCTTATTATTTGAAGTTTGTTTTCTGTTTTGATTCTTACTACCAGCCAAGCTGATACCCTCCTCTTTCTTTATTCTGATTTTTCATGCCATCGTCAATTCACAGCTCTGTATTTGATAAAATTATTTTTCATAATTGAAAATAATTTTATCAAATATAGAGCGTCCGACTTATCAATTTGCGAAAAATCAGCAACTTATATACTACTATTTTTTTTCTGATTTATCAAGCTATATAAATGGGAAAATGCTTCCTGAATCCCCCCCACTTCATCAATCAGTCCTGCTTTTACCGCCTCTTCTCCCACTAAAATGCTGCCCACATCCTTTGCGAGTTCACTGGTATTAAACATAAGCTTTTTCATCATCTCACCTGACATTCCGGTCTGCCTGCAGGTAAAGGAAATAATACGATCCTGCATCCGGTCAATATACTCATAATTATGCTTCACTCCAAGCACCGTTCCATTCATCCGAATCGGATGTACCAGCATAGTTGCTGTTGGCACAATAAAGGAATGATTTCCAGAAACACTGAGGGGCACCCCAATGGAATGTCCTCCTCCCAGTACCAGTGTTACAACAGGAACTGACAGGGAAGCAATCATTTCCGCAATGGCAAGACCAGCCTCTACGTCACCACCTACCGTATTCAATAAAACAATCATGCCATCAATCGTTTCATCCTCTTCCACCTTCGCAAGCTCCGGCAAAACATGTTCATATTTTGTAGTCTTTGTCACCGGTCCCAAACATTGATGCCCCTCAATCTCCCCAATAATATTCAGCAAATGAATTTTATAACCATACCGATTTGTCTTCATATCAAGCTGTCCATTTTCCTTAATCTGTTCCTGCTGTTCTTTCTCCATATTGCACCTCCTATAAAAAAAGTAAAAGAGGAAGCTTCCACTTCCTCTTTCGTTATCATTATACTATTATCTCTAAAAAATAATTTCTTATACTACAAAAAGGTACACACCAGATATCCTATCACAAGTCCAATCAGAATGCCGGCAATTACCTGCGCCGGAGTATGTCCAACATATTCTTTTAAAATAATCTTTGGCCACTCTCCCTTGCTGGCATCTTTTAAATGCGACCGTATCTCTTCATTTTTTAGAAAAAGATTTAAGATAACTGCCTGTTTTCCGGTCTCCATACGCACATTCATTGCATCATACATTACAATAATTGCAAAAATGGCTGCCATCGGAAATTCAAAGCCTTCCAATCCTTTACAATATATTGTTGCAAATAAAAGTGCAATAACAGTTGCGGAATGGCAGCTTGGCATGCCGCCACTTCCAATCAAACGTTCCGGATTGAATTCCTTTGTAATAATAAAATTAATTATGGTCTTTAACACCTGTGCTATAAACCAGCTCAGGCATGGTGCAACAAACATCGGATTGTGCAATATTGTTTGTAATGTCTCCATGGTAAAGTCCTCTTAATCTGTTACTTTCTTATTCTTCTGCTGCATCCTTAAGGCTTAAGCTAATCTTGCCCATACGGTCTATCTCAAGCACCTTAACCTTAACGGTATCACCGATATTTACAACATCCTCTACCTTTGCAACTCTTTCTTTTGAAAGCTTAGAAATATGAATCAGACCATCCTTATTTGGAGAAAGCTCTACAAATGCGCCAAAATTCATAATACGAACAACTTTGCCCTCGTAAATCTTTCCAACCTCAATCGGATCTACAATGGAGTGAATAATCTTAAGTGCTCTGTCAATACCGGCCTGCTCTACACCACAGATTGCAACTGTTCCATCATCATCAATGTCAATCTTAACACCTGTCTCCTCAATAATGGAGTTAATTGTCTTACCACGCTGTCCGATGATTTCACCAATCTTCTCCGGATCAACCTTAAGGCTGCTAATCTTAGGTGCCAATGCACCAACTGTCTCACGTGGTTTTGCAATTACCTTAGACATAACCTCATCCATAATATAAAGTCTTGCTTCTCTTGTTCTACGAATTGCTTCTTCCACGATTGGACGTGTAAGACCATGAATCTTAATATCCATCTGAATTGCAGTAATACCATCATGAGTACCGGTTACCTTAAAGTCCATATCACCAAAGAAGTCCTCAAGACCCTGGATATCTGTTAATACGATGTAATCATCATCTGTCTCACCGGTTACAAGACCACAGGAAATACCTGCAACCATTTTCTTAATCGGTACACCTGCTGCCATAAGTGACATACAAGACGCACAGGTAGATGCCATGGATGTAGAACCATTAGACTCAAAGGTCTCTGATACAGAACGGATAGCATATGGGAATTCCTCTTCTGATGGAAGTACAGGAATTAATGCACGCTCTGCCAATGCACCATGTCCAATCTCTCTTCGTCCAGGTCCTCTTGATGGCTTTGTCTCACCTACTGAATAAGAAGGGAAATTATACTGATGCATATATCTCTTATTGGTCTCTAACAAATTAAGACCATCAATCTTTTGTGCCTCAGATAACGGTGCCAATGTGGTAACATTGCAAATCTGGGTCTGTCCACGGGTAAACATAGCAGAACCATGAACTCTAGGAATAATATCAACCTCTGAAGCCAATGGACGAATCTGATTAATCTCACGTCCATCCGGTCTCTTGTGGTCAACTAAAATCATTTTACGAACAGTCTTCTTCTGATACTGATAAATAGCTTCTGAAAGAACAGCAAGCCACTCCTCATTATCAGCAAATGCTTCTTCTAACTTCTCAGTAATCTGACGGATATTCTCCTCTCTTACCTGCTTCTCATCTGTAAAGACTGCCTTCTCCATCTCCTCTGGAGGAACAATCTCCTTAATTGCTGCGAATAATTCCTCAGGAACTGCACAGCTTGTATAAGAATGCTTTGGCTTACCACACTCAGCAACAATCTTATTGATAAACTCGATTACCTGCTGGTTAACCTCATGGGCTGCATAAATAGCCTCAATCATCTTATCCTCTGGCACTTCATTGGCACCAGCTTCAATCATAATAACCTTCTCAGCTGTAGAAGCTACCGTAAGCTTCAAATCAGAAACTGCATTCTGTGCTTCATTCGGATTAAATACAAACTTTCCATCAATCAAACCAACCTGTGTGGTAGCACAAGGACCATCAAATGGAATATCTGAGATAGCTGTTGCAATTGCAGAACCAAGCATTGCAGTAAGCTCTGGTGAGCACTCAGGATCAACTGACATTACCAAATTGTTAAGGGTTACATCATTACGATAGTCCTTAGGGAATAAAGGACGCATTGGACGGTCAATAACACGGGATGTAAGAATCGCATTCTCACTTGCCTTACCTTCTCTCTTGTTAAAGCCTCCCGGGATCTTACCTACAGAATAGAGCTTCTCCTCATACTCTACAGAAAGCGGAAAGAAATCAATTCCCTCTCTTGGTTTCTCGGATGCAGTTGCTGTAGATAATACAACCGTATCTCCATAGTGCATAAATGCTGCACCATTTGCCTGTGCTGCAACTCGTCCAACATCTACACGAAGTGTTCTGCCGGCAAGTTCCATTTCAAACTTTTTGTACATAACTTATCTCCTTAAAAATTATTAATCTTGGTAAAACACCGAAACAACTGACCTGACAACAAAGCAAAAATCCTGCTGTTACGTCAGAAGTCTCGGTATATGCCTTACCATAATCTTTTTCAGTATAACACAGAAATGAAAGTGTTGCAAAGGTTTTCTGAATGCAAAAATCACTAGAAACTACATCCTCTAAGATACCCCGTTCTAATCCCGTTCTTTCTCCCGAATCGCCTTATTCAGTGCATTTAGAACCCTTTTCTTATCACCACTCCATAATGGTGCCACCAATGTATTCTTATCACCATCACCTGTCATCCGGTGAATCACCATATCTTCAGGCAGCTTTGCAATGCAATCTGCCACCAACCCAACATATTCTTCCATAGACAGCACATCAAATTTCCCAGCAAGATATTCCTTCTCTAATTCTGTATTCTTAATTACATGCAATAACTGCAGCTTAATTCCATCCACATTACTTTTTCCTACGTAAGATACCGTATTAAGCATCTCCTCTCTAGTCTCTCCCGGTAAGCCTAGTATGACATGGGTTATCACTGTAATTCCTACCTGTTTCAAACGTCTCACTGCATCATCATATACAGACAACGGATATCCCCGCCGAATATATTTTGCTGTCTTTTCATGAATGGTCTGTAATCCAAGTTCTACCCACACTGGCTTAACTTTATTTATCTTGCAAAGTAACTTTATAACCTCATCCGAAAGACAATCCGGCCGTGTTGCAATGGATAATACCACTATATCCGGATGTGATACAGCCTCTTCATAAAGCATTCTCAATCGTTCAATTGGTGCATATGTATTTGTAAACGCCTGAAAATATGCAATATATTTTCCTTTTTTTATTTTTCCCTCTATGCGCTTTTTTCCATACTCAATTTGTTCTGTAATCGAAAACTTTCTACTTTCAGCAAAATCTCCGGAGCCCTTTCCTGAACAGAAAATACATCCTTTCGTTCCTAATGTACCATCCCGATTTGGACAGGTAAATCCACCATCCAGAGCAATTTTATATACCTTACACCCAAAAGTATCCTTTAAATACTGATTTAAAGAATAATATTCCATCGTATACTTCCTCCAATATTTTTAAAACAACAAATAACCGGCATACAAATGTAATCCATCTCTTTGTATGCCGGCCAATCGTACTAAATATTCACTTCATTATATCATCCAAAATACTACCACTCAGAATCCTCTTGTGACTCATCAACGGATACGTCTTCTAACTCTTCAATGGATACATCTTCAGCTTCTTCAATTGCATCCCGTAAATTATATTCCTCAACCGTTACCTTAAGGGCATTTGCACAATTAATCAATTCATCACTAATTGCAGCATTTTCCTGCGAAGTAGCTGCATTCGAATCAATAATGGAAGCAATTTCATCAATACTCTTTTCAATTTCCTCCACAGCAATTGCCTGATTCTTAACAAACTCTGTAATCTGCATAATATCTTCATTTGATTTTAATGAATTATGAATACCCGTCTGCAACGTATCTGATGTACGATCTGCTAAGTTCTTACCGATTTCAACAGCATCCATAGAATTCTCAATCAACTGTGTAATATTTTCCGTAGCATCTGCAGAAGCAGTAGCTAATTTACTAATCTCATCTGCAACGACTGCAAATCCTCGACCTGCCTCACCCGCTCTTGCTGCTTCAATTGATGCATTAAGCGCTAACAGATTCGTCTCTTCTGAAATACCACTAATCGTTGTGATGATAACCCCAATCTGCTTAGAAGTCTCTTCAATCGTCTTCATTGCTTCAAGAAGTGACTGCATCTCCTCATTTCCGAGAGCAAGCTGTTCATTCGTAGTTTTAGAAACCTCACTGGCAGCCTCTGCATTTCTTGTAATATATTGAATCTGTTCTGATAATACCTTAATATTGGCAGCTAATCCCTGTACTGCAAGACTCTGCTCTGTTGCACCGGTCGCTACCTGCATCGTGCTCTCCTGTACCTGTCCCGAATAATTTACAACAATCTCAGATTGTTCATTCACCTGGGCAAATGCAGCATTCAATTTGTCAATAATCGTATTCAACCCATTCTGAATTGCAATAAAAGAACCCTGATATTCAACAGTAGACCGGACATCCAAATTATTATTGGAAATATTATTAACAATAAGTGAAATATCACCAATATATGTCTTTAACTGACTTACAGTATCATTCAGCGATACAGTAAGCATTGCTATCTCTTCTGCTAGAGCCTCCTCATCAAAAACAATATCCAGATTGCCCGCTGCAATCTCTGTAACCTTCTCACTAATCGAGGCAAGCGGACTAAACCATCTATTCATCTCCCGATAGCAATAGTTTTTAATTACCTTAACGACTATAAAATAAAGAATAATAAGAATGATAAGTAACAATACCGGTAACCGTATTTCAAGTGATGCTGGAGACATATATATTACTTTCCATCCGGTAGATGGTACCATTTTAGATATGGCTGCAACGGTTCCAAACTTATAATTCTTTACAAGATAACGCTTGTCCGTATTCTTAAGTTTCGCATATCTGCCCTTTAATGCATCATCTAACGTATAGGAATGTTCCGCACTTAACGAAAGTGCTTCACTTGGATGTGTTAAGATTGTATCACCTGCTGATACAAGAAATGCATATGCGTTGTTATTATATGTACTCTGCATTACTTTCACAATATCATCCATATACATATCCATACCACAGACGCCAACGAATTGTCCATCCTTCATTATTCGCTTTGAAATGGTAATACAGTACCCACCTGACTGTTCATCCAAATATGGTTCTGTAATATATACACCTTCTTCTAAATCTTTTGCCCCGGTATACCATTCCCGTGTTCTATGATCAAAATCCTCCGGTGGCTGCCAGCCACCACTCATTACCAAAGACTTATCATCATATGCTACATAAAGTGCTGACAGATTATCATCGCCGGCAACAACAGTATCCACATAGTCCAATGATTGCTGATACCCTGAAATCTGTCCCTGTTCCACCATCATCACCAGACCATTCAACTGTGTAATGGTACCACTCATGATATTTTCTACTTCTGCTGCATATTCAGTAACCTTTGCTTTCATCTTATTCGTGCTCGACTGAATAGAGAGACTAGCGGTAAGAATAAACATTCCAACTCCCACACCTACCATTACAAGACGAACAAGTTTCATTACAACCTTTGAAATTCGATTGACATATGACCCCTGCATACTTTGCTCCTCCTTTGTACGTAATAAAACAACGCTGATAATGTAAATTTTAACCTATTTTTTCTCTCTTTTCAAGTTAATTTTGTTTAAAATGACAGTTTGGGTAATGAAAATTAAATTAACTCATCCGGTACTTCTGCCTGATAATTAACTCCATCCACTTTAAAACCAAACATCTGATAAAAATCGTTCCAATATCCCTCTGTATCAGCCAGTTCCATAAGATTATCACTATCAATTTTTTTCCAAATATCCATTACCTCGTTTTGAACATCCTCACGCATTTCCCAATCATCTACATGCAGCATTCCATCCGGCTCAACAACTACGCCATTTTCCCCATAAACCTTATCAGAAAACAACCGGTATATCTGCTCAATACAACCCTCATGAACGCCCTTTTCTTTCATTACCTTATATAACACCGATAAATAAAGAGGCACAACAGGAATTGCCGCACTTGCCTGCGTTACTAATGCCTTATTAACAGAGACATAAGCTTTTATTCCTTTCGCTTCCTGTTTCTTTGTAATTGCTACAGCACTGTTTGCCAAATGCTGCTTTGCCATACCAATCGTCCCCTCATGATAGATTGGATAAGTCAGTTTTGGTCCAATATAAGAATATGCAATTGTTACAGCATTATCCTCCACTACATCTGCAGCAGTCAATGCATCTATCCAATCAATCCAGTCTTCGCCGCCCATAACTTTAATTGTTTCTTCAGTCTCTTCCTCTGTTGCCATAGGAATTGTTGCTTCACTAATAGAATCATCCCTCAAATTCCAGTTTTTCTGAGTAAATTCACATCCTCTTGTCTTAAGAACAGATATATGGTTCACTCCATCCGGTGTGGTTCTCCTAGGTGCTGCCAATGAATAAACAATCAAATCTACTTTTCCTAAATCCTGCTTAATCGTTTCAATTACCTGCTGCTTCATATCTACTGAAAACGCATCCCCATTGAAAGATTTTGCATAAAGACCCTCTTTCTTTGCTGCTTCATCGAAGGCTCTCGTATTATAAAAGCCCGGTGTAGCAGTTCTCTTTCCTGAAGCTTCCCGTTCAAAAGCAACACCAATCGTAGCTGCCCCCATTCCGAACGCTGTCACAATACGAGAAGCAAGTCCATAACCAGTTGATGCTCCAATTACCAGAACCTTCTTTGCTCCATTTATCGCTCCATTATTCTTCACATATTTGATCTGCTTCTCTACATTCTTACTACATCCCAGTGGATGTGCGGTTGTACAAATAAATCCTTTTACCTTAGGTTCAACTATCATTGCAAAATATCCTCCTTATTCTCCTTAAATAATCTATTTTTCTGCCTTATTCAGGCCATTTTTTCACATTCTGCAAGCCTTAGGTCATTCCTTTTGATCCTTGTATAATCATATTGAAATTTTGTTGCTTTGTCAACATATATGAAGTAAAAATGGCAGCACTATACGCATGCTGCCATTTTTATATCTTTACTTTTTATATCTACAGCTTACAAATATCCACAAGAGTAAGATGTTCTTTATTTGCTTTCTCTAAGGATGTCAAAAGTGCATCCGCTGTATCCAAACTTGTAAGAACGGTTACGCCTGTCTCAATTGCATGACGACGAATGATAAATCCGTCTTTACTACGTTCAATTCCCTGTGCAGGAGTATCAATAACCAAATCTATCTCATGTCCCAGAATTAAATCTAATAAATTTGGTGACTCACATTCTACCTTATTGATATGCTTTGCAGGAACACCATTTTCATTCAATACACGACAAGTACTTCTGGTTGAATAGATTTCATAACCAAGTGCTGCAAAACGTTTACCTATCTCTACTGCATCCAGCTTATCAGAATCCTTAACAGTAAGAACCATTTTCTTGTGTTTTGGAAGATCTACACCATTTCCTAAGAATGCTTTATAGAGCGCTTCATTAAAGTCTTTTGCTATACCAAGACACTCTCCTGTAGACTTCATTTCCGGTCCTAAACTAATCTCTGCACCCCGAAGTTTTTCAAAGGAGAATACAGGCATCTTTACAGCATAATACTCACTCTCTGGCTGAAGTCCCGGCTCATAACCAAGATCCCTGATTTTTTCACCAATAATAACCTTTGAAGCAAGATCGACAATCGGAATACCGGTTACTTTACTGATATATGGGACTGTACGGGATGAACGAGGATTTACCTCAATTACGTATACCTCATCCTGATATACAATAAACTGAATATTAATCAGACCAATTACATGCAGGCTTGTTGCAAGCTTTCTTGTATAATCCTCTAATACTCGCTTAATTTTGTCAGAAATGCTTCTTGCAGGATATACGGAGATACTATCACCAGAGTGAATACCAGCCCGTTCCACATGTTCCATGATACCCGGAATCAGGATATCCTCACCATCACAAACTGCATCTACCTCAACCTCTTTACCCATCAGGTATTTGTCTACCAAAATCGGATGTTCCTGGACAGTACGATTAATAATCTCCATGAACTCTACAATATCGTCATCACAGATGGCAATCTGCATACCCTGTCCACCTAACGCATATGAAGGTCTTACAAGAACAGGATAACCTAACTCATTTGCCGCTGCCAATGCTTCTTCACAAGTAAATACTGTCTTTCCGGCAGGTCTTGGAATGCAACATTTTTCCAAAATCTCATCAAAAAGTTCTCTATCTTCAGCAGCATCCACATTTTCTGCCGAAGTACCAAGAATCGGAACTCCCATCTTAAGTAAATCCTCTGTCAACTTAATGGCAGTCTGTCCACCAAACTGAACAACAGCTCCGTCCGGTTTCTCTAAATTAACAATTGCCTCTACATCCTCTGCAGTAAGTGGCTCAAAATAAAGTTTATCCGCAATATCAAAATCAGTAGATACCGTTTCCGGATTATTATTTACAATAATGGTCTCATATCCACTCTCTGAAAGCGTCCATGTGCTGTGTACAGAGCAATAATCAAATTCAATCCCCTGACCGATACGAATCGGACCCGAACCTAATACCATAACCTTTTTCTTTGTTCTTGTTGCATCCACCTCACACTCTCCGTCATAACATGAATAGTAATAAGGCGTAGAAGCTTCAAACTCAGCTGCACAGGTATCAACCATTTTATATGCAGGATGCAGATCATACTCAAAACGTAAATCATGAATCTCCTGCTTTGTCTTACCGGTAATCTGAGCAATTACATTATCAGGGAATTCCAAACGCTTCGCCTCATATAAGAGTTCTTTTGTCATTTCTTCCTCAGCAAGGCGTTTTTCCATCTTGACAATATTCTCAATCTTATCTAAGAACCACATATCAATCTGGGTAATTTTATGGATTTCTTCTTTTTCAATTCCCCGTCTGAGCGCCTCAGCTACAACAAAAATACGACGATCATCTACACGATACAGTTCCTCATGTATTTTCTCAACCGGCTCACTACCTAAATCACCGTAAATCAAACTGTCCACATGCTGCTCTAAAGAACGAAGAGCTTTCATAAGAGCACCTTCGAAATTCGTACAAATACTCATAACCTCACCGGTTGCTTTCATCTGTGTAGTAAGCTTACGGCTAGCTTTGATAAACTTATCAAAAGGAAGTCTCGGAATTTTCACAACACAATAATCAAGTGCCGGCTCAAAACTTGCATAGGTTTTTCCAGTAATTGCATTCTTAATCTCATCCAAATGATAACCAAGTGCAATCTTAGCAGATACCTTTGCAATTGGATATCCGGTTGCTTTTGAAGCCAATGCTGATGAACGGCTTACACGAGGATTCACCTCAATTACACAATATTCAAATGATGTTGGATGAAGAGCAAACTGCACATTACATCCACCGGTAATCTTTAATTCAGAAATTATGTTAAGTGCTGAACTTCTTAACATCTGGTATTCCTTATCTGCAAGAGTCTGGGAAGGTGCAACAACAATAGAGTCACCTGTATGCACACCAACCGGATCCAGATTTTCCATATTACATACGCAAATACCGGTACCATTTGCATCACGCATAACCTCGTATTCGATTTCTTTCCAACCTGCAATGCAACGCTCTACTAATACCTGTCCTACACGGGAAAGGCGAAGACCATTTTCCAATATTTCTTTAAACTCTTCCTCATCTGCAGCAATACCACCACCGGAACCTCCTAAGGTATATGCCGGTCTGAGCACTGCAGGATAACCGATCGTCTTTACAAATTCAAGACCTTCTTCCACCGTAGTAACCACCTGGGATGGTGCGATTGGTTCTCCAATTTTTTCCATGGTTTTCTTAAATTCATCACGATCCTCTGCTTTTTTGATTGTTTTTGCAGATGTACCAATCAAGCGCACATTATGCTGACGAAGAAAACCAGACTCTTCCAATTCCATTGCGATATTAAGAGCTGCCTGTCCACCAAGAGTTGGCAAAATACTATCCGGTTTTTCCTGTATAATAACTTTTTTCACAATTTCCGGAGTAAGAGGCTCAATATACACCTGATCTGCAATATTCTTATCTGTCATAATAGTTGCAGGATTTGAATTAATTAAAATTACATATAGTCCCTCTTCTTTAAGAGCGCGACATGCCTGTGTTCCGGCATAGTCAAACTCTGCAGCCTGTCCAATTACAATTGGACCAGAACCAATTACTACTACTTTCTTGATATTGGGATTCTTTGGCATTATTTAGACACCTCCATCATATTCATAAACTCATCAAACAAATAATTTGTATCAAGAGGACCTGCACAAGCCTCCGGGTGGAACTGCACTGTCTGTACATTCTTACCCAGATAATGAACACCCTCTACCGTTCCGTCATTAACATTTACGAAACTGACCTCTGCAATATCTCTGTCAATTGTAGATTCCTTTACCATATATCCGTGATTTTGAGTAGAAATATATACCTTACCAGTTTTCAAATCTTTCACCGGATGATTTGCACCTCTATGACCATATTTCATTTTTTCTGTATCCGCACCATTTGCTAATGCAAGAAGCTGATGACCTAAACAAATTGCAAAAATCGGAATCTTTGTTGCAAATAATTTTTTAACCTCTTCAATTACCTCAACATTTGTCTTTGGGTCTCCCGGTCCGTTCGTCAGCATAATACCATCCGGTTTTCCTTCAATAATCGTCTCTGCCTTTGTATAGGATGGATAAACTGTAACCTCACAACCTCTGTTTCTCAGTTCTCTGATAATATTTTTCTTTGCACCAAGATCAATTACTGCCACCTTAAAGCCATCACCATCATAATGCTCAATCTCTTTACATGTGGTCATTCTAACCACATCTCCAATCTCGTATTCCTTAAGACGTGGAATGACATTTTCCAGGCTATAGTTCTCATCCGTAGTAATCATTCCCCGCATAGTACCTTTTTCCCGTAAAATCTTAGTAAGTGCTCTTGTATCAATTGCTTCAATACCCGTAATATGATTCTGGATAAGGAAATCCTCTAATGTTTCTTCATTTCTAAAATTACTTGGAAGCTTTGCAACTTCTCTTGTAATAAAACCTGACTGCCAAGGCTTATTCGCCTCCATATCATCAAAACAGATACCATAATTACCAATTAATGGATACGTCATACAGACTGCCTGACCCGCATAAGAAGGATCTGTAAGAACCTCCAAATAACCTGTCATTGATGTATTAAATACGATTTCACTGATAATTTCGTCTGTACATCCGACGCTTTTTCCCTCAAAAACATGCCCGTCTTCCAGGATTAAAAATGCTTTCATAAGTACCTTCCTTTCCGATTTTTGCCAAAAAAAAAAACCACTAACAAAACCTATCACTTCATTGCTATAGGCTGGGTTTTTTTCATAACATTACATTTATATTTTCAATTATCCTAGCACACTTTCTTCACTTTGACAACCCCTTTTTTCCAGAAAAATAAATTACACTCAAATTTCACCTGATTTTCTTTATAAATATAAAGAGAACAGCTACTTACTGTTCTAACCGTTCTCTTTTTCTTTTTTCCTCTTCTGCCTTACTGTACACACAACCGCAGAAATCCTGCCGATATAAATGATACTCTTTTGACAATTCAATCGAACGTTTATATCCATTTTTTTTCTTAAAGTCTGCATATAAATAAGAAATTTCATATTCATCTGATAACTGTTGCCCTATTTCATTAATCCAGTCCGCATTTTTATGCGGGCTAATCGAAAGTGTCGTTGTAAAATAATCAAAGCCATTCTTTTTCGCAATTCTTGCAGTATAATCCATTCGTAGTTTATAGCATGCATAACAACGTTCACTTCGTTCCCCCAAATGTTCCAGTCCCTTTATAGCCCTAAAGTATTCCTGTGGTGAATACTCTCCTTCCATAAATGTAACCGAATGCTTAACAGGTATTTCATTAATCAGACGTTTCAACTCATTCACTCGTTTCGTATATTCTGTTTCTTCAGAAATATTAGGATTGTAAAATAATATAGTAATCTCAAAATATTTTGTCAAATATTCTAACACATAACTCGAACATGGTGCACAGCAGCTATGCAGCAAAAGCTTTGGAACATCCTTCCCCTGTTCATTCTCGTTTTCTATCACCATTAAAGTCTCATCCATAATCTTTTGAAAATTGGTATTACTGTTCATTTTCTTCTCCTTTTTTTTGATTAATTGTTCATTTTTTACAATTCGTTTTATTAAAGTATTGGTATCATTCCATTACTTTCATACAAAATTACCTATTGACTTTGTGCACGATAAACAATATACTATTATTAGATGAACCATATATAATTATGAATATATTATGTGAATTTGTCAATTTAAACATTATAAGTTAGGAGGTGTCTCATATGACAGTAGAACAAGCAGTTAAAAAGTTTAAACTAGAACCACTTAATGTATATACCGCAAAAGCAAAAGCGAAGGAGCTTAACGTGGACGAAGTATTATATATGAATGTTCAAAAAAACAAATACGCATATATTGTTAAAGATGGACCTCGTGGATATGTTTTATATCAGGATGAAATTAGCTTCTACACAAAGATGTACAAGGGACTTAAAATGACTCCATTAGAGCCATAGTAACATTCTCATTTGAACGAACTGTACATACTCAGATCAATACCATGATGATTGACGCATACTTTCATGGTATTGGTCTTTTTTTGTACATGTTCTCATAATCCAGCAGAATATATTTTTTTAAATTCCATATACTATCCGTACTCATATCACAAAAATATTAATCTTAGGAGTGGATCATATGCTTCAACTTCCCAATTATTTATATCATCATCTTAATAAACTATCAAACAACCTGTTAAAATACTTATTTTTATTTCTTGTCGGAGGCTTTTCCTATTTTTATATAGAAATTCTCTACAGAGGCTATTCACATGTTTCCATGATTATATGTGGTGGCTTGGCAATTATCTTATGTGGCGGTTTAAATCAGTTTACGCACTTCAAATTATCTCTGATTATGCAAATGATTTTATCTACATTCATTATCACTGGATTGGAATTTATAACCGGATATATAGTAAATATACGTTTGCATTTAGGAGTATGGGACTATTCAGATATGCCATATAATCTTTATGGACAAATATGTCTTAGCTTTTCCTGCATTTGGATGTTACTGTCTTTGCTGTGTATCTTTTTAGATGATTTCATTAGGTGGAAAATATTTGATGAAAAAAAGCCTGAATATCGGTGGTGGTAGCTAACGTGCCGTTTGCTCCGCAAACCGGCGAGGTACACTTCCATCTCGCCTTTGGCTCGATAGAGTGCACCTCACCTATAAACAGGAAGAAAAACACCCTGGGAAACAAGTAAACTCGCTTCCCAGGGTGTTTTTTTCCTGTTTGCACGTTAGGTTATAACTACATCATTCCGCCCATGCCGCCTTGCATTGGTGGCATAGCTGGAGTTTCTTCCTTAATATCCGCAACAACAGACTCTGTTGTTAACAAGGTTGATGCAACAGATGTTGCATTCTGCAATGCAGAACGTGTAACCTTAACCGGATCAATAATACCAGCATCAACCATATTTACATAACTTTCATTTAATGCATCAAATCCTATACCTGGTTCTGATTCTCTTACGTTATTGATAATAACAGCACCCTCAAGTCCTGCATTACCTGCGATATGGAATAATGGAGCTTCCAATGCCTTTAAGATAATTTCTGCACCGGTTTTTTCATCACCGGATAAAGTAGCTGCAAGCTCAGCAACCTTCTTGCTAGCATGGATATATGCAGATCCACCACCTGCAATAATACCTTCTTCTACTGCTGCTCTGGTTGCTGCAAGAGCATCCTCCATACGAAGCTTTGCTTCTTTCATCTCAGTCTCTGTAGCTGCACCAACACGTACAACTGCTACACCACCTGCAAGTTTGGCAAGTCTCTCCTGTAATTTTTCTCTGTCAAAATCAGATGTTGTTTCCTCAATCTGAGACTTAATCAGATTTACTCTTCCTTCAATCTCAGAAGTATCACCAGCACCATCTACAATAATTGTATTTTCTTTCTCAACACGAACACTCTTTGCACGACCAAGATCTTCCATTGTTGTTTCCTTAAGATCAAGACCCAACTCATCAGTAATCACTTTACCACCTGTAAGGATTGCAATATCCTCAAGCATAGCTTTCCGTCTGTCACCATAACCAGGAGCCTTCACACCTACTACCTGGAATGTTCCACGGAGTTTGTTAAGAATTAATGTAGTAAGAGCTTCACCTTCAATGTCTTCTGCTATAATCAATAATTTCTGTCCACTCTGTACAATCTGCTCCAAGATAGGTAAAATATCCTGAATATTAGAAATCTTCTTATCTGTAATTAAAATATATGGATTATCAAGTTCTGCAACCATCTTCTCCATATCTGTTGACATATATGCTGAAAT
>JAQXLK010000115.1 GCA_029012085.1 Clostridiales bacterium | reverse complement strand
TATCATCAATAATTAAATCAACACCAGTCATAGTCTCTAACGTACGAATATTACGTCCCTCACGACCAATAATTCTACCTTTCATCTCATCATTCGGTAACTGTACCAAAGAAATTGTAGTCTCAGCAACATGATCAACAGCACATTTCTGAATTGCTGTTACAACATATTCCTTAGCCTTTTTACTTGCTTCTTCTTTTGCTCTAGTCTCTAATTCTTTGACCAGAACTGCGGTTTCATGTTTTACTTCATCTTCAACAGTCTTTAATAAATATTCTTTTGCTTGTTCAGAGGTTAAACCAGAGATTCTCTCCAGTTCCTGTAATCTCTTTGCTTCAAGTTCTTCAACTTTTGCCTTCTGTTTTTCTAAAGCCTGTTCCCTAGATGCTAAGTTCGCTTCTTTTTTCTCAACAGCTTCTGTCTTACGGTCCAAATTCTCTTCTCTAGACAAGACACGCTTCTCCATTTTCTGGACCTCATTCCGACGATTCGTAATCTCTTTATCCAGATCATTCTTCGTCTTAATTGACTCTTCCTTCGCTTCTAGGAGAATCTCCTTCTTCTTCGCTTCAGCTTCCTTAACAGCATTATCTAAAATTTCTCTCGCCTTTTCTGCCGATTCTGAATTCTTCTTCTCTACTACATTCTTACGATATATAAGAGCCAGAATCCACGAAACCATTGCAACTACGATTAAAATAATAGCAAAAATCACATAGCTTGGATTCACAGGAGCACCTCCTTATTAAATTGTTATCATTGCACTTGGCATAAATGCAACATATAGATTTTAACTTTTTTTGTGCATTATGTCAAGTGAAACCGAAAAAACAAGCATAATTCTGTCAAAGTACTAGAATGATTAGAACATGCTATCCTATACTTTCTAAGTTTGCATTCATATATTTTTCGATTAAATCATAGGAAAATCCTTTTCCATAAAAGAAACGAAACACTTTCTGTCTGACCGTTCGATTCTTCATATCCTTTCCTCGAATATAACGTTCAAACTGCTTCTTAAAACAGACTTCCTCCGAATAATCCTGCTTTGACATATATTCAGCAATCATATCCTTTGAAATACCTTTTTTTTGTAAATCAAATTGAATCTGTCTCTTACTTTTACTCTTTGCATAGCTATCCACATACATTCTGATAAATGCTTCATCGTCTATATATTGATATTTTTGTAAAAAAAGAATTACTTTTTCAATAATGCAAACCGGATAATCACTACTCCTAAGCTTATCTTTCATCATAGAACATGTATAAGGTCTGCTTTCTAGAAGATAAAGTGCTCTCTCTTTTGCTCTTTTATATACAATCTCTTCTAGTATCTCTATTATAATATCATCCGATAATTCCATATCCACTTTGATGTGATACTGTTTTATCTCACTAGAGTATAAAGCAAATAAAAATTCATTATCAGAGTATATTTTATATCGTTTGCTCTTGCCTTGTTCTACTCTGGTAATATACATTTTATTCTTCCTCTTCTGTTACAGAAGAAACCGCTGTAACTGTCTCTCCATCTGAATCCGACAGCCCTGCACATGCACGCACCTTCATCTCTACTTCTCTAGCAATCTCAGGATTATCCTGAAGGAATGTCTTAGCATTCTCTCTTCCCTGTCCAATCTTTTCACCATTGTATGAAAACCATGCGCCGGCTTTCACGACAATATTCTCTTTTACTGCAAGATCAAGAATATCTCCCATCTTAGAGATTCCCTTACCGAACATAATATCAAACTCTGCTTCTCTAAATGGCGGTGCCACCTTATTCTTAACTACTTTTACTCTGGTACGATTACCAATCACTTCTCCATTCTGTTTCAAAGTTTCAATTCTTCGTACATCTAAACGCACAGAAGAATAAAACTTCAACGCTCTACCACCTGTTGTTGTCTCTGGATTACCAAACATTACACCAACCTTCTCACGAAGCTGGTTAATAAAAATCACAACACAGTTTGACTTACTAATTACTGCTGTAAGCTTACGAAGTGCCTGTGACATAAGCCGCGCCTGAAGACCAACGTGGGAATCTCCCATCTCACCATCAATCTCTGCCTTCGGAACCAATGCTGCAACAGAGTCTACAATAATAACATCTACCGCACCAGAACGAACCATTGTCTCTGTAATCTCTAATGCCTGTTCACCACAATCAGGCTGTGAAATATATAAATTATTAATATCTACACCAATATTAGCTGCATACACCGGATCTAAAGCATGTTCTGCATCAATAAATCCAGCAATACCACCACTCTTTTGTACTTCCGCAACAATATGCAACGCAACCGTTGTCTTACCACTTGATTCTGGTCCATATATTTCGATAATTCTTCCCTTTGGAACACCACCAATACCAAGTGCCAAATCCAAACTTAAAGAGCCGGTCGGAACAGCTTCCACATTCATGTTTGCAGCACTGTCACCTAACTTCATTACCGTACCCTTACCAAACTGCTTCTCAATATTTGCAAGAGCAGCATCTAACGCTTTCATCTTATCTTCATTTGCCATTTTTTCATCCTCCTGAACATTTGTTCGTTTTATAATAGTAATATATTATTGCTTGCTTGTCAACCAAAAACCGAAAATATATTCGATTCGTCTCTGAAACCTCCTTATCACAAAGCATAACACAGCTCCATGACAAGATATGGCATAAAAATAAAAAAATGGGGAAAAATTGAAATACGAATAAAAATGATGTTCAAATGATAGCATGTTCTTTACATATTGTAAATACTTTTATATAATGATTTACAATTGATTAGTAAAAATAAAAGAGAAAAACTTACGGAGGCAGGTATGGGGCATATCGGTATTATCGCAGAATACAATCCTTTTCATAACGGACATGCTTATCAAATAGCAAAGATTAAGGAACTTTTTCCGGATAAACGTATTATCACTATTATGAGTGGGGATTTTGTACAACGTGGCGAACCTGCCATATACAATAAATATCTTCGTACAAAATGCGCACTTTGCTCTGGTGCTGATATCATTTTTGAACTCCCTGTTCTTTTTGCAACCTCTAGTGCAGAACACTTTGCAAGTGCAGCTGTAACCGCTCTTTCCGCTACTGGTGTAGTAGATACACTCTGTTTCGGTGCTGAAGATGACTGCATCGATGATCTAAATACAATTGCGAATTTGCTTGTTTCAGAACCATTTGAATATCGTCAGCTTTTAAAAAACCACTTAAAAGACGGCTTCTCTTTTCCTAAGGCCCGCAGCCTGGCAGTTTCTTCCTACCTTAAGAATCCAGCCTATGAAGAACTTTTAAAAAAACCAAATAATATTTTGGGGATTGAATATCTAAAAGCTATAAAACGACTGCACCTTGATATTAAACCCGTCATTATCAAACGTGCCGGTGCCGGATATCACGATGTCTCTTTAGAATTATCTTTCAGTTCTGCAACTGCCATCCGAAATCATATCCGTGCAGAAGGTTTGACTCCTATTTTAGAACAAAAGCTGCCTGCATCCTCTTTCAAACTACTAAAACATGATACCTTTGTCAATCCGTTGTTTGCCGACCATTTTTATCCATTGTTTCAGTACGCCTTATGGGAACATAAACAAGACTATACAAAGTTTTTAGAAATAAATGCTGATATTGCCAGGCAATTTGCAAATCTTACCTCTTATCCAGATGATTATAACAGTCTTATCAAACAGCTTTCATCAAAAAATATAACAAACAGTCGAATCCGACATGCACTTTTAAATATTTTACTAGGCTATACCAGTGAAGATTTAGTTCTGGCAAAGGAAAATAATTATATTACCTATCTGCGTCTTTTAGGATTTCACCACAATGCCAGCTTCATTCTAAAAGAAATAAAACAAAAAGCTCAAATTCCTGTGATTAACAAAGTAGCCGATGCATCTAGTCTTTTATCAGACAGACAGCTTTCTGATTTTCAAAGAGATTTGTCAGCCAGTGATTTGTACCGTCAGGTTTATGCATTTATCTATCACCAGACAATGCCGACAGAATATGAGCATACTGTCATAATTCATGATAATCCGCATACATTTTAATAAGCAGATTTCAGGCGGTTTCCATGAAAAAATTTTTCTCAATGCTTTTTTTATTATTTCTACTGCTTATATTTCACGAAGCTGCTATTGAAGGCGCGAAAACCGGCTTGCTGCTCTGGTATCAGACTCTTATCCCTTCTCTCATGCCGTTTTTATTAATTACCAATGCTCTTTCAGAAACCGGTGCCTATCAATCTGTCACTTCCCATTTGGGACACCTTCTCCCATGCCGAATTTATGAAATAATCGCTATATTTCTTGGTAATCTCTGCGGATATCCAATCGGAGGAAAGATTATAAATGATTTCGTGAAAAATGATTATCTTACTCCATATCGTGGAAACCAGCTTCTTCCATTTTCCAGCCAGGCGAGTCCCATGTTTTTAATCGGGTACGTACATATGCACATATTAAAAAACTCTATTCCATTATCCATCTTTTTACTGGCAATTTATCTACCCGTTTTTTTTCTCTACCCTTTTATCATTCATTCTTCTGCACTTACAACCAATCATAATATAGAAAATGCTTCTAAAAAATTCAATATATGTGACACCTTCATGCATGCCGTCCAAATTATGGTTATGATCGGTCTTTATGTGATGATTTTCTCTATTGCCTTGGAAATTCTGTTTCCTTTTTGCAATAAGAACACCACTAGAATTTTACTCTCCTTTTTAGAAATCACAAATGGTTTAAAACTACTAAATACGCTCTCTCTTCCTGTTTCTAGTAAGGTTGCTCTTATTTGTGCACTTTCCTCCTTTGGAGGAATCTGTAGTATTTTTCAAATTCATGGCGTGTTAGAATATAAAAATGCCAATATGAAAAAATACCTGCTGGATAAATTCATCCTCTCCGCAGGTACTTTCCTCATTATACAATGTTATTTACTTTTATCTCCGAAAACAATACATTAAATCTTATTTCCAATAGAAAAATCATCCACAACACCCATAGATTTTCCCATTGGCTCTGTTGTTACTTCAAAGGCGGAATCAACTGCAGTGTTGTTTGTTCCCACACTCTCTGAAGTTTCATCAACCATACCTCTACCTACTCTAGGTCCTCTTTTAACACGACCTTCCATAGGTGGAACTTCTCTTGCCTGCTCGCCATTTGCCTTATATACAGTCTTATCTGTTTTCGCTGCTGCTGCCGCCTCTAAGGTCTTCGCAACGGTCTCCTGAGCAGTCTGTGGTGTATGCATAACCGGATTTCTCTTCTTTACAATCTTTTTCTTAACCTTGCGCGGAGCGGCCTCATTTCCTTCTGGAGTTGCTGATTCTTTTAACTTATTCTGTGTAGGATCTGCTGACTGCTGACTACCTGATAATGAACTAGCAGGTACTGTCTGTTTTCCTGTTGCTACCACATGGTCAGCTGGTTTTCCTATGGAATTTGTTTGTTCTGGTGTTACAGCTGTTCCTGCAACAGAAACAGTCGATTTAAGAGGTGTCTCATTCGGAACAACTGCTTCGCCACTAGTAATAAAATCTGGAATATTTACACCTGGACCAGCATTTTTCTTAACTTCTTCTTTATCCTCTCTACCTGTCACTGCCTGTTTTACTTTGTCCATCATGCTAGTCTTTGCTTTTGGTTCTTCAGTTGCCTTACGACTCTGAATCGGTTTCATAGTCTTCATTTTTGGTGCTTTCGTAACACTGTCAGGATTACCGGTAAACTCTACAATCTGATTCTGAATCTCTTTAAGATTTGCATCTGCGATTATATAGTCATTATTGAGTGTCTGAATTAAGTTCTCATAGTTAGCACGTTCTGCCTCCATGGTAGCTTCCACATAGTTTCGAATACCAAGCATAATATCATTTGTATACTGCATAGAACCAAGACGAATCTCATTTGCCTCCGCAACTGCCTGTGCCAACATTTCGTTCGCCTGAACACGAGCCATTTCTATAGTCTCATAAGCCGTCTGATTTGCCTGTGCCATAATCTCTGTCTCTGAAACCATCTGCTGTGCCTTTGCAGATGCCTCAGCTAAAATGCCATCTGCTGTCTTTCTTGCATCCATTAAAATAGCTTCTTTATTCCGCATTATCTTCTTGCAACGATCAATCTCAGCCGGAATCTTTACCTTCAAATCACTAAAAAGCTCATCAAACTCATCCCGTGGTACAATTACTTTATTTGATGACAGTGCTTTCGTACTGCAACTATTCAAAAAATCTTCAATCTCGTTCATTACATCTTCAATACTTTTTCTTGCCATTGTTTTTCCTCCAATTTACTATCATTTGATTCGCTTTTTACTATTTAAAACGATTATTCAGTCTTTCAGCCACAAGCGGTGGAACAAAATCTGACACATCCGTGCCATAGCTTGCGTACTCCCTAACAATACTGGAGCTTAAATATGCATAGTCAATACTGGTTGTTAAAAAAACCGTATCAATCGTCTCTCTACTTACCTTACGATTACTTTGCGCAATCTGCAGTTCATAATCAAAATCCGTAATTGCACGAAGTCCTCTTATAATTACAGAAATATCATGCTCTGCCATATAATCAATCAGCAATCCATCAAAACAGATAACTGAAACATTATCAAATTCCCTTACAACTTCCTCTAACATCTGCGTCCGTTCTGCAATGGAAAATAATGGATTCTTTGCACTGTTATTCAGTACTCCTACTATCACTTCGTCAAACATTGCAGCACTTCTTTTAATGATATCTAAATGTCCATACGTAACCGGATCAAAACTTCCGGGATAAATCGCCCTGCTCAAAATTCTGCCCTCATTCTTCCTACACCTTCTCTAAAAAAATGTGTTTATTTGTCTTATAAAGCTTTTCTTTTAAAATACGAAAACCTGGTGTCTCATCTTCTTTTAAAGATGTATCCAAATCAGCCTCTACAATCACCAATGCTTTATCTACGAGAATGGAATAAAAATCCGCACTTTGAAGCACCTGCAGCTCTAATCCCTTCTTATAAGGCGGATCCATAAATGCTACCTCAAATTCTTCACCACCTCTAAGCCTTCCAAGGGCAGTCAGTACATTCTGTCCTAACACCTCCGCCTGCTCAGCTAAATGAGTAAATGCAAGGTTTTCCCTGATAATTGAACATGCCTCACGATTCTGTTCTACAAAAACAGCCTCTTTTGCTCCCCGGCTTAATGCTTCTATACCAATTCCACCGCTGCCGGCAAACAAATCCAAAAAACGGATACCATAAAGTTCATCCTGAATCATATTAAATAAAGTTTCTTTAATCCTGTCCGTGGTTGGTCTCGTATCAAGTCCCTTTGGTGTTTTTAATTGTAAACGCTTTGCCTTTCCAGCTATTACTCTCATAATAAATACTCCTACTTTATTTTATTAAAAAAGCACGAATTGTCAATACTTTACGACATTTCTTGTCACATTTTAATAGTTTACATAAAATAACGAAATAAATATAACAAAAAATGTGCAATTTGTCGAGTACATATGTTAACGAAAAGTATAGGATATATTTTATTGCAACTGCCTGCCCTTACTTACCGTACTGCTCTATAAACCAGCTTCCCGTTTCTGAAAAATCTTCCTTTGAAAACCCAGATGTCTTGGTAACATAGGATTTTAATAAAGAAGACTGCTCATCCTTATTACTCAGATTCCATGCAAATACGCTCATATTATTATCATTAATAAGCTTCATCCACTCTGCCGCTTCATCATAATTAACAGAACCATTACCAGATGCCTCACAAATACTGCATTCACTAACAATCACCGCAATACCGTTCTCTCTCGCCTTCTCTACCTTATTACGAATTTCTGCCTTATGAGTAGATGCGTAAAAATGTACTGCATACATAATATTGTCATATCCTGTAATTGGGGTCTCGGATGCAATATCCACATCCTGTGACCAGTTTGGGGTTCCCACACTAATCATCGCTTCTTTATCATTTGCACGAATAACCGGAATTATCTCCTCAGCATAGGACTTTATCTGCTCCCATGTAGTTCCATTACACGGCTCATTACATATCTCATAAATAACATTGTCATTTCCAGCGTATTTTTTTGAAACCTTATCGAAGAAATCCTTTGCATCTTCTTTATAAATATTGGGATCTCCATCACTTAAAATATGCCAGTCCACAATGACATACATTCCAAGCTCTGTACACGCCTTCACACCTTGGTCAACCAATCCCTCTAACTGCTGTTTATCTCCACCATTACAATATCCACCGGATTCTGCCGTATACATAGCAAGACGTATAGCATTGACACCATATTCGGAAAGAGATGAAAATGCAGCTTTGTTCACATAATCCGGAAACCATGCCAAGCCATGAGTTGAAACACCTTTCAACTGATATACATTACCGTATTTATCCTCAATATCCGTCCCTTTTACAGATAAAGCACCATGATTGGCAAGCGGTGAGCCGCTGATGTCCGCCTTCGCAGCATCTTTTTCTTCTGTCACTTTTTCATCGGAACCACCATTTCCATTCTCCTTATTATTGGTTGTCTTTTCAGACATTACGTTATACATATCCCCCATAACATAATCCACACCATTCATGGTAAGTACCACTTCCTGCAGAGTATATTCTTCCTTTGTATCTAAAATAAATCCAAAAGAAATCTCCCCTTTTCCCTCAACTTCCGTATTGTAATCTACCGGTGTAATTGTAAGAACCGTTCCATTCACCTCATAATTCCCATTCCAACTGCTCTCTAATACAGTACCCTCCGGAACAGTTACGGTTACCTTCCAATCTTTTCCCGTCTCATCTGTCTGATTCTTAATGATGCCATCAAATTGGGCACATTTCAATCCACCACTTTCCCAACTGTTAGTGTTTTGTAAAGTAATGACATAATCTCCTACTGCTTCTTTGTCCTGTAACTTTGATACCTCTTCCGTATCAGATTCTGTGACTGCTATTACATTCTCTACGGCAGTCACTGTTTTTGTAGTATCCTTCGATTTACCACAGCCGGTAAAACCTGCCATCAAAACAAACACTGCAGTCATTATATATACTTTTGTAAAAAATGTTTTGTTCATATGTTTCTCCCTTTCAAAAAGATTTTGTTACACAAAATATCCATCTTTTTCCAATAAAGATAACTCTTTCTAGTTTATTTTTATGCTATTTTCAAATACTATTTTTACAACATGAAAATGTTGTTTCTATAGATACCGCAAAAGAAATGGAGGCGAATATCATGAGTAATGAAACGAAACGTAACGCAAAAGGTGCATTAGATCGCTTTAAGTACGAAGTAGCGGATGAACTTGGTGTACCATTAAAACACGGATACAATGGTGATCTTACCTCTTACCAGAATGGTTCCGTGGGCGGTTATATGGTAAAGAAAATGATTGAGGCTCAGGAACGCGAAATGGCTGACCGATAGTAACTTTATATTAGCCTATTAGAAAAAACCTGTCGAATATATTTTTTAACAGATATATTTGACAGGTTATACATAAAAATTTTATATCCCTTATCAAAGTCTATACATATTACTTATAATACCAGACTTTTTCTTTCGTACAATGTATCAAAAGGATATTGCTCTTTTGTAAGCAAAGAAACAGCATCATTTGCCTTCTTCAAAATATCTGCATTGGCATAAATATCCCCAAGCTGAAATAACATATCCCCACTCTGTCTTACTCCAAAGAAATCACCAGGTCCTCGCATCTTCAAATCTTCATTTGCGATAAAAAAACCGTCATTTGACTGATTCAAAATATTAAGGCGGTCTAAAGCTTCCTGTTTATCTGTAGCGCAAAGCATAATACAATAGGATTGGGCATCTCCACGCCCTACACGTCCCCGTAACTGATGAAGCTGGGCAAGACCAAATTTTTCTGCGTTTTCAATCATCATTACAGTAGCATTGGGATTATTAATCCCAACCTCAATAACTGTAGTGGAAACCAATATATCAATCTTTTGCTCTGCAAAATTCTGCATAATCTGATTCTTTTCATCCGGAGTCATTTTTCCATGAAGATAGGATATCTTCACCTCCTTTGGAAAGTAATCCAAAAGACTTTCCTGGTACTCAATTACATTTTCTGCCTCTACATTCTCACTTGCCTCCACCATCGGACAGATAATGTAAATCTGATGCCCCTCTTGAATCTGATTTAACATAAATTTATATGCCGTAGGACGGTATTTCGGCCCAACCACACAATTCTTAATCGGCTTTCTGCTTGCCGGCATATCTTTCATAACTGAAATATCCAAATCACCATACATGATAATAGCAAGTGTTCGCGGAATCGGTGTAGCACTCATAACAAGCACATGGGGTTCCTCTCCTTTTTCGGACAGCTTCTCTCTTTGACGCACTCCAAAACGATGCTGTTCATCTGTAATTACCAATGCCAGATTATGATAAACCACTTTATCCTGAATTAGTGCATGAGTTCCCACCAAAATATCAATTCCTCCTGCAGCCAGTGCTTCGTATATTCTTCGCTTCTCTGCTGCTTTCGTAGAACCGCAAAGAAGCTCTACCCGCACACCAAAAGGCTCTAAATCCTTCTTCACACCAAGAAAATGCTGCATGGCAAGTACCTCAGTAGGTGCCATAAATGCAGCCTGATATCCATTTTTCACCACCGACAACAAAGCAATCTCTGCTACTGCTGTCTTACCGGAACCCACATCACCCTGAATCAACCGGTTCATCACCGTATTACCGGACAAATCTTTTTTAATAGAATCCACAGCTTCCTGCTGCCCTTTGGTAAGAGAAAAAGGAAGCGATTGAATAAATGCATCTGCCACTGTGAAATCCTTTATCCTGAAATGATTTTCTGCCTTGATGGTATGCTCCTGCATCTGCCTCATATGTACTAGAAACCAGAAAAACTCATCAAATACAAGCCGGTTTCTGCACTCCATAAGCTGTTCCATATTTTCAGGAAAATGTACTCCTGCCACGGCATTCCCAAGCGGTATAAGGGAAAACTTCTCCCGCACCACCTCTGGAACCAAATCCTCTAGACAATCTGCCAGAGGAAGTGCATTTTTTACTGCTTTTGTCACCATTTTATTGCTAAGCCCTTCCGTCAGCGGATATACCGGCTGCAAGGAAGCAATCAGCTTTTCATACTGCTCTATCGTATAATATTCCGGATGTTCCATTGTAAGCTGGCTATTTCTTCTGCTTAAGTTTCCCACAAAAACAAAAGTCTGCCCGATGTGAAACATCTGCTTTAAAAATGGAGAGTTAAACCATGTAAGCTTAACACTACCTGTCATATCCTTTACCGTACAGGTTACAAGTTTTAGGCTTCTGACACGCTTGATATCCACATAGGACTGAATCTGTGCTTTAATTGCCACCCTTTGTCCAATCTCCGCCGCTTCGATATCCACAGGTTCACTATAACTAAGGTAATTTCTTGGATAAAGCTTTAATAAGTCCTCAACTGTATTCACTTTTAACTTTTCAAATAACGCAGCAGTCTTTGGACCTACTCCTTTGATACTGTCAATCCTATCCTCCGGTTTCATCAATATTCCTCCACAAATAAAAAGACGGTTACACTAAACTTACATCTTTCATACTTTTCGTGTAACCGTCCTTGTCTATTATTGTTTTCTTACTCAACAGATAAGATATAGTAATAAATCGGCTGTCCGCCGTAATTGAACTCTACATCGCAATCACTGTAAGTATCTTCCACATACTCCTCAAATGCTTTGGCATCTGCTTCTGTTACATCAGCACCATAATAGATACTAATCAGTTCTGAATCTTCATCCACCATTCCAGCCAAAAGCTCCTTTGTAGCAGTTACGAGATCCGTAGATACGGATTGGATTCCTTCATCATCAATACCCATAATGTCACCGGCATTGATTTCTTTTCCATCAATACTGGTGTCACGGACTGCATACGTAACCTGACCCGTCTTCACATTGTTCATATCCTCTATCATAGAAGCCAGATTATCCTCTCCTGACTTGGAAGGGTCAAAACTAATCAATGCCGCAACTCCCTGCGGTGCAGTCTTTGAAGGCACTACAACGATTTCTTTATCATCCACTAAGGACTGCGCCTGATTCGCTGCTAAAATAATATTCTTATTATTTGGCAGAATATATACAGTCTTTGCATTTACCTGCTCAATGGCATTCAACATATCCTCGGTACTTGGATTCATTGTCTGACCCCCTTCTATCAGGTAATCGACACCCAAATCCTTGAAAATATCATTCATTCCTTCTCCAACAGAAACAGAAATAAATCCATAATCCTTCTGTGGTGCAGACTGTTCCGTTACAGCTTCATCTACAGCCGCCTTTGCAGCATCACGCTCCTTCGCCTGTTCAAATGCCTGCTTCTCGGCTTCCATAATTACTTTTTCCCTATGTTCTTCTCGCATATTATCAACCTTCATACTGGTTAAAGAACCATAGGTAAGACCGCGTTCAAATGCGAGACCCGGATGATTTGTGTGTACATGTACTTTTACAATCTCATCATCAGAAACCACTACTAACGAATCACCAATAGACTCCAAATAGGACTTAAACTCCGCTTCAATCTGCTTATTATATTCCTTTTCAATCATTATAATGAATTCTGTACAGTATCCATATTTGATATGAGATGTATCAATATCCTTCCGATCAATTCCAACAGAATTAGTAGTCTTAAGACCGGAAGCATCTGGAGCCGTCTGACTGCCTGCCGGTGTATCTCCATAGCCATTAGAAAAATCATAGGCAACCCTTCCTGATAATGCATCAAAAGCTCCCTCTAAAATAGTCATAAGACCTTCTCCACCAGAATCCACAACTCCAGCTTCCTTAAGAACCGGAAGCATCTCCGGTGTCTTATTCAGTACTTCTCTACCATAAGAAAGAACTGCCTGTGCATACTCAATCAAATCTATATTTGTTCTACTAAGCTCTGTTGCCTTATCAGAAAGTCCTTTCGCCACCGTTAATATGGTACCCTCTTTCGGCTTCATAACTGCTTTATATGCGGTTGCCACAGCCCTGTTAAATGCTGCTGCAATGTCCTGAATTATAATCTCATCTTTTCCTTCAAGTTCTTTACAAAAACCACGGATTAACTGTGAAAGAATAACACCAGAGTTACCTCTTGCACCACGTAATGAACCGGTAGACATTGCCTTTGTCACATTTGCAAAGGTTGGCTCGTTAATATTCGCCACTTCTTTTGCGGCTGCTGTAATTGTCAATGTCATATTCGTTCCTGTATCACCATCCGGTACCGGAAATACATTCAGCTCATTAATATATTCTTTTTTCTCTTCAATGCTTTTTGCACCTGCCAAAAAAGCATACTGCAAGCTTTTTGCATCTATCTTAACTTTCTGACTCATAATTCCTCCTAATCAATAACCCGTACGCCCTCAACAAATACATTGATATTCTCAACCTGCATACCGGTAAATTCTTCCACCTTATAACGAACAGTTGACATCAGATTCTCTGCCACTGTGGAAATGCTGACACCATATGCTACAATAATATGAAAATCAATTATAATAGCATTATTCTCACCAACCGTTACATTCACACCCTTTGAAACACTGTCACCACGAAGAAGCTTCACTAAGCCATCCTTCATATTAATGGTTGCCATTCCGACAATACCAAAACACTCAATAGCAGAAAGACCGGCATACTGGGCTATTACATCACTCTCAATAATCACATCACCAGTCGGAGTATCTAATTCTATTCTCATATCTGTCCCTCCATATTCTTCTTAAATATATTACCAAAACCATATAATATTAGTTTATCTTCACAATTATATCAGTCTACAGCCTTGTTTTCTCTGTAAACAGAAAGGATTTTGGCATAAGTTTTTATCATTATACCAATATTTTGTTGAAAAAGAAACATATTTTTTAAATTAATGCTTGCAATTTAATAATTCTTCTGTTAGAATTGACGTGTTGCAAACCGATAGGTTAATTTATTCAAGGAGGTGCAAGTCATGGCAAAGTGTTCAGTATGTGATAAAGCTGCTCATTTCGGTATTCAGGTGAGCCATTCTCATAGAAGATCTAACAAGATGTGGAAGTCTAACATTAAGAAGGTTAAAGCAGTTGTTAACGGTACACCTAAGAGAATTTATGTTTGTACTTCATGCTTAAGATCTGGTAAAGTTGAGAGAGCTTAGTTTTGAAGAAAAGAAGAACCATTCATTTGGTTCTTTTTTTTTACCCAAATATACTTTTAACACCTGCAAAACAACACATATGCGATTACCAATGCCAAAACAACAACAAAAAAATTCCAAAATCCTTCCATCAGAAAATCAACAATCATTCCTACTGCAAACCAAAAGAAAGCAAAACCCCATACCCGTTTCATAGTAACCATACCTCCGTACACCCTGCTATAAAACAGTATATTCCGATTTTGCTTCCTTTGTGACTATTTCTTTATCAAAGTAGACTTACACCTTACAGGATAATTCCTACTCCTTCTCTAAAATATCAGATACTGCGGCATCTACCTCTGTATCCTCAGCAGAACTATTTGTTCCCTTTTTTTGAAAACGGTCAATCAGATCCGGAACCATATCAAGCACTTTTGTTACGGTATCCTGATTCTTTACATTTACAAGACGAATCTGTCCGTTTTGAATAACCAAAACTGCACTAGCCGTCATTTTACCACCCAATGCACCAGCACCGTTATTCTTTTCAGCGCTTGAAAATGCACCGGCACCTACACCAAAACTTACATCCACAAGTGGAAGAATAATGGTATCTCCTATCTTCGTAGGCTCTCCTACTACCGTCTTTGTGGTAAGGAATTTATCCATTCCCTGAAATAATGAACTTACTGTTGTGTTAAAATCGTTGTTTGCCACTTTTTTCCCTCCTATGCTTCTAATATAGTCTGTACTTTCTTAGTTACTTTTATAAGATTTTTATTTAGTATGACCTTTATTACCAGTTTTACAACAAAAATAAGCCTTATTTTGCCTTTTCCCTGCAAACAGCCTTTCAAAATCTGTTGTGTAAAATCCGGTTCTATGGTCAGAAATCCCTGATAAACCGGAAGCAGCATTGCAAGAATTCCCAGTATATATCCTGTATTGGCAGGATCCTCCAAACCGAATCTTACATTGCCCTCCAACCGGTCCGGCTTCAATATACGAAATATCTCTCCTGCATACTTTTTTAAATCAACCTTTACCTGTTGAAAACGCTTTGAGTGATAAACTCTGCTCAACGCTTCCCTTTTCTGATTCATATTCTTTAAAGTATGAATTATTTCCCGGATTTTCCGCTGTAAATTTCTGATTTTTTTCTGTATACGATTAACGAAAGATGTTTTCTTCCTGCGCCTCTTCCTTGAAATCTTTCTGGTATTTTCTGCTTTTTTAGCAGTTTGTCTCTCTATTTCTTCCTTCAGACTCTCTTTCTCACTTGAAACATCCTGAAAACTTTTCTCACTATCTGATAACGATTTTTCCTCCACATGCTCTGTATCTTCATCTACCTCTTTCTCAGACTCACCAAAGGAAAAGAATTTTCTTCCAATCCAGGAAATCTTAGCCGGAGTATTTGTCATAACCACACCACCAATCAACCGGATAACATATTCTAACTGCTTATTATGATAGGTTACGGTAATCCTTAACAAAACCGGTGCCCATTTTACAGAAATGTCTCCCTCCGGCTCATCCTCTAATCTACCCGAAAACTGATACCGAATCGGTGAAAACAACACCAAAAGTAATATGAAAATGATAAGTGTCAGTATAATCAGAAGAACGATTCCGATTACTTTTAATATAGATAATATCATCTGCTCTCCTCAAAGAATTCCTTTACAGGAATATATTCTCCCTGTACGCCAACCTCGGATATAATCTGTTCTATCAATTCAAATGCAGCATTCCTGTCATAAGCCACCCCAACAACCACAAGTTCATCTGTTATCTTCCGGTATACTTCCTGCAACAGTTCCGGATACCAATATACCTCTAAAATACCTTGCTTACCAAAGGGCAGGGTTATTAAAAAAAGGTTAAGCTTAGGGGAGGCTTTTGCTACTTTCTTTTTAATGAAAGAAAGCCTCCGGTCTGAAATACCATCACTATACAATTTTTCATGAAACCGAATCCTCATCCTCTCACCCTGCCTGTATTCTTTAGTCCTCTGCCATCATTTCCTCTAAAATACTGGCACATGCCATAAGTTCACTGCTGCTATTACAATGATTCAGACTATATTCAATATAATCCTTAACCTCCTGCTGGGAATTAAATAAAACCGGCATATTTGAAAACAAAGCAGCCATCACAGCACGATTGATTTCCCTTGGATGTTTTTCAAAAAAAACCGTCAGCAGACCAACTAATTCATCTCTGACCGAAGTAATATACTCGCTATCTGCTACACCTAAAACTGTTTCTGTCTTCTCTAAATCAATAAACAAACTACTTGATAGCAGCTTTGAAATCTTATCTAAATTACTAAAAACTGCATCTGCCATCATCCATGAAATGGTATCTGCCTGACCATCTAACACATCCGGTAAAATGCTTTCATACTGCATAATATCCTCGCCCAACTCCTCCTGACGACCTTCAATAACCATAAAACCATCATCAACAGCTTCCGGAATGCCTCCGGCAGATACAAATGCATCATGTAGTCCTTTAAGCATATTTACACATGCCAAAACACTTTCTCCTTCATTGTTTTCAAAAGGTTTTGCCAGCATTGCCGCGTAAAGATTATTCACAATCTCCATAACTAAAAGATAATTGCTTACAAGACCGGATAAATGTGTTGCAGTCATGGAAAACTGTTCCATCAATTCGTTGTACTTTTCTAAGTCTAATGCTTTATAGTCTGTTTTCTCTAATATCTCAATTACCTGGGCAATTTCCTTATATTCTTCTCCATATCCTTTGGGAAGCTCTAACAATGCAGTCGATTTCAGCATTGCAACAAAATCATCCACGGAAGATTTGTCCGAGCCATTATAAATATTAAGCGTATCCGTTAAATAATCAAAAAAACGATTCTTTGTCATACGGATTGGAAGCTGTCCCGTTACCATCTGTATCTTGCTGTTCACCACCATTTTATCATTATCACTAAAAAGATACTGAAATACCTTTGCAGCTAACGCACTTTCTTCCACTTCAACCTTCTCACCGGTAATTCCATATTCCAAACGATTTAAAACATATTCATAAATCTGAAGCGTGTCCGTATAAGAAGTAAGCAGTGTCATTTTTTTTGTCATTTCATCTCTTAATCGGTCCACACGATCTACAATATCCGAATAATCTGCTTTCACATCCTCCGACAATAATGCCTCAAATAAAATCGTATGAATCTCGTTCAATACACAGGATAAATAGTCATCTAATCCTGCCCCTAATTCATCCTCAACCTCTTTCATGGTATAATAATTGAGAACAAGACGAATCAAACTATATTCATAAGTCGCATTGATATATGCATTTCCGTAAGCCGGAATATTGATTTCTAAATCTCTGTTTTGCATAATATCTTTTAAGACTGTTCTGTTTTCCTTTTTCATCCCTTTATCCTCTCTGTCCTATTTCTTATGTTCATGGGTAAATAAATGGTTCTGACAATACTCATAATTTCCCTTACAACGCGAGCAATAACGAAACTCCAAATTCGGATTATCTTCTTCCGTCTGCCCACAGATTGCACACTTATGCCTCGTTAAAATTTGTGTCTGACGTACCTCCTGACGGTACTTTCTTCTACGTTTTTTATGGGCATGTGTTACATGTCTGCTGTTTCGTGATACAAGATAGAATATAATAAAATTAAGCACAGACATAATAACCGTTACCATACCGGTATAATAATGTGCCAGGCCATATCTTACAATCTCTACAATCAGATATGCAATATCCAAATATCCCATCCATTTAACCTTAATCGGAATAATGAAATACAAAAGAACCTGATGTTCCGGAAACATAAATGCATATGCTAAAAACATCGTCATACACAAATAATAAGTAGATGCTCCATAAAGCCCATACATATAAAACACTTCAAGCATCTCAGCCTGTCCTAATGCCTTCATCACAATGTAAGTCAGCATAATACCGATATCAGTAAAAATGATACCGGAAACAATATACACCGTATACCTGAAATCTCCCATGGCATTCTCTAATGTTTTTCCAATGGAAAAATAGAAAAACAACATGAGTACAATCCATATACTGATACCAGACGGCGGAATCACTACCCATGTAATCAGCCGGTAAACCTGTCCCTGCATTACTTTTGCAGGGTCCAATGCAATTAATTCTAATGCACCAGAGTTAAAAATCTGAATCAGATAACCTAATATAAATCCTCCTATCAGAATCACTGTCAGATTTGGAATTGCAAATTTCCCAAATTTTCGTTCTAACTTTGTCATAAAGTCCATATTCATCATCCTTTATATAAGTATTTGCAGGTGCAACGGCACGCACCTGCATATATGCTTTCTAATCTGTGTCTGTTTCAAAAGAAGGCACTGTCCCACTATCTCTTGGCATTACAAGGGGCATCCTTAAAATCAAACCTTCCGGCAATTCCACATCCAAAAGAGCCGGATTATTCTTTGCCAGTACATCGAAGGATACACCAAAAGCCTTACTCACATCTGAAATCGTATCGCCCTCATTTACTACATAGGTCTTCTCCGGTCTAGCCGGCATGGTCGGGATACAAATCTCATCCCCTATCTGCAAATTATATACATTTACATAAGGATTTAATCGCATAATATCAAACAACTTTACATCATATTTCCTTGCCAGCTTATAAAGCGTATCGCCTTCCTCAATTACGTGTACATAACCCCTGCATCTCACCGGACCTCTTTCTGGCGTATTATTTCCCATCTGCATATCCATAACGTCTTACCTTAAACGCTTTTTATTATTATATTCGGATTTGCAGTCTATGTTTCCTATTTCTTTTCCGGCTTTATAGCAATTTCAAACTGATTTCCCTTGAATTCATCTTCATAATACTCCGTATAATGCAAAGTATATTGTTCCTTATCAGCAACTGTAAATAGTATATTTTTCGTAACACTTTCTCCTTGTTTTAAAGTAAAAATGTTATCCATAAAATCTGTATTTTTCAATTCTGCATTACCAAATCCCGTTATAAGTTCTTCTGATTTCTTTCCATCAAAATCTAATACAAAATCCGTAATGCTCATTGGCAAATCTTTTTCATACGTATTCTTTATAGTGAGCTTTAATACAAGATACGTATTCCCCTCTTGCGCCTGATACAGACCATCTTCAAACTGGTAAGTAGCATACTGTGAAGCGTCTTCCACTGTTATATCAAAAAAAGCGGTACTGACTTTCTCGCCTTTTTCTCCATGAATAACACCACCATAGCTTCTTCCATCCTCTGAAATCATGGAACCATTTTCATCTGCCTTCCTCTTACATCCCGTAAACAGGAGCAGTAAAACCGCCATTGTAAAGACAACGCACATTATTCTTTTCTTGTTTTGTTTCATATCACTTCATACCTTTCTTCTGTCGTGTTCATGAAACCTTTCATATATTCTCCAAACAACACATTCCAGGCGACTTCAGCCTGTTATTCATCTTTCAAGTATTGAATCATTCCAGGTCCTAACTGGGAAGTGGGTCTTGCAATAAATTGATGCTTTTCATAAAAAGCTTCTCTTCCCTTCGCACACATAAGACAAAACATCATCTCACTTCCATTCTCGCGAAGTTCCTCAACATACTTTGTAAGTTTTGAAAGAATGATAGAACCAATTCCATTCCCCTGGCTTTCCGGTACCACAATTAAATCCTGTACATAACAGATAACTGCACCATCACCAACTATTCTTCCCATACCTACTAACATATCTTCTTTGTAGGCAGCAACTACATATAAACTATTTTTAAGCGCTTTCTCCGCCTGTTCTTCTTTTAATCTTTTCCACCCTACCTGCTGTCTGATTGCCAGATATTCCGCAGTCGTAAGGGAATCCTCTTTTATTGTTATCATATTATAACCTTACTGGTACATCCTTATCTCTTAGATACTGCTTCAAATCCACAATCTCTAGCTCCTTATAATGAAACAAGGAAGCTGCTAAAGCTGCATCAGCCTTACCTTCCGTTAATGCATCATAAAAATGTTCCTTTGTTCCGGCACCACCTGAAGCAATTACAGGAATATTAACATTCTCACTAATTATTTTGGTTAATTCAATATCATATCCGGCTTTTGTACCATCACAATCCATACTGGTAAGTAATATCTCGCCGGCTCCCATCTTCTCTGCCTTCATGGCCCATTCAACTGCGTCAAGACCGACATCAATTCGACCACCATTTTTATATACATTCCATCCGGTTCCATCCATTCGGCGTTTTGCATCAATTGCAACCACCACACACTGGCTTCCGAATTTGTCTGCCGCATCACTAATTAATGTAGGATTATTAATAGCAGATGAATTAATGGATATCTTATCTGCACCCTCTCTAAGAATTGCCTTGAAATCATCCACTGTACGGATTCCTCCACCAACCGTAAATGGTATAAATACCGTCTCCGCAACACGTCTGACCATATCAATCACGATATTCCTTGCATCACTAGAAGCTGTAATATCTAAAAACACCAGTTCATCTGCTCCTGCTTTATCATAAGCCTTTGCAACCTCAACCGGATCTCCGGCATCTCTAAGATTCACAAAATTAATTCCTTTTACAACACGTCCGCCTGTAACATCTAAGCACGGAATAATTCTTTTTGTATGCATATTACATATCCTCCTTTACCGGAGACTTCACTTCAATAAAATTCTTTAATATCTGTAATCCAACCGCACTGCTTTTTTCCGGATGGAACTGACAGGCATATACATTATCTTTCTCTACACTGGCATGAATCAGAGTGGAATACTCCGTTGTTGCAGCTACCTCTTCCTCATTATCTGCCTTCAGATAATAGGAATGTACAAAATATACATAGGGATTCTCTGTAATTCCCTGAAACAAAGTTGCTCCCGGCTTTACTTTCAGTGAATTCCAACCCATGTGTGGAATCTTTAATCCCGGACAATCCGGAATCCGGTTTATGGTACCCTTTAAAAGACCTAATCCTTTTACCCCCGGAGATTCATCACTACTCTCATATAAAAGCTGCAATCCAAGACAAATTCCTAAAAACGGAATGCCTTTTTCCACCACTTCATATATCACTTTGTCCAATCCATAAGTCCTAAGCTTATTCATAGCATCTCCAAAGCTGCCCACACCCGGTAAAATTACATGGGTGCTGGAAAGAATCTCATCCCGGTCTCTTGTAATTTTTGCCTCTTTACCGAGATAACCTAATGCTTTCTCAACACTTTTAATATTGCCGGCATCATAATCCAGTATTGCTATCATTTTGTCACTTCCTCTATCTTGTATTTTCTAATTCTCTGCATCCTGTGTCGGTGGTTCCTGACCCTCTACATATGCCTGAATCGTCTGCACATATTGGAGATTCTCCAATTCATTAATCGCTATTGCCTGTTCCACGCTAATACCATAATTAGATTGTAATGCTTCTATAATCTGCTGAAAAGAATAATCTAAATCATTGACAATCCCCAGCTCCTGCGCCTCTTCATAATGTTCATAATACTTAGTTACACCACGAAGTAAGGAATCCAATGCTTTTTCCTTATGCCCCATCGCAATATTATTATTATAGGACTCATACAAACGTTCCACATACATAACTGTATAAATACGGTCTTTCAAATCCTGGTCTTTTTCCTTAACTTCCACACCAACAATTTCATCATATGCCCGTCGGTATTTTTGATTAGCAAAATAATTGGCTGCCTTTTCAATCGCCTGGGTATAATTAAAATTATTCATACCGGTATATAGCACAAAAAGTCCACCTAAGAACAAAGTAAATATAAATAACACAATTGGTTTATTGAGTTTTTTCTCCGGTTCTGCAGCTGCAGCCTCCGCAGCAGCCTCTGCCTTTTTCTTCGCCTTCTTCTCTGCTTTTAACCTGTTCTTTTCATCAAGTGCCTTTTTCTTCTTATCATTTGCTAATGATTTTTTTGCCTTATCACTTTCTGCCTTTTCCTTTTTTGCATTCTTCGCAGCCTCTTTCTTGGCTGCTTTTGCTGCCTTCTGTGCAGCTTTTTTGGCCTCTGCCGCTTCTAGTTCTTCCGTTGAGATTTCATCCGCATCATCCGGGTCTCCAAAAAGAATCTGCATCAATGTTCTCTTCTTTTTTACCGGTGTTTCTTTTAACTCTTCAATTCCATCTAATCCATCTAACTCGTTTAACAAAGCTGCAGCATCACTCAAATTCTCATTTGAATCCGTCTCTGAATGTTCTTCCTTTCCCAATTCCACACCGGAATTTTCAGCTGATTCATCCATGTCCAGCATAGAAAGCAAATCATCCAAATCCGGAATCTCTTCCAAATCTTCCGACTCTTTATTCTCCGACACTGCTTCATTCGGATTCTCTTCTAATGTATCCAGTAATTCTTCTAACGAATCTTCAAATGACTCTTCCTTTTCCTCTGTCTCCTTGTCAGGAATCTCTTCTAAAACGTTTTCTTCTTTCCTTTCAGGTTCTCCCATATGCTCTGGAAGTTCCTCCACATCCTGCTCCGTTATATCAGTTTCCTGTGATTCATCCAGTAAACTATCTAAAAAAGCATTTGCATCGAAAGTATCTTCATTCAATTCCTCTTGATTATTATCATTCGCCAAAGAACTTAATAAATCCTGAATTTCCTGCTGACTTAATTCATCCGATTTCTCTTTTTTTACTCCATTTTCACCAGAGCTCTCTAAATTCTGTACATCATCCTCTTTTATATTAACTTCCATCTCACCGGAAGCTTCTTCCTTTTCATCGGCTAATGCATCATCTTTTCCCACATCACCCGCATCATCTTTCTCTCCGCGGTTGAAGAAATCATCAATCTGTAAATCCCCTTCAAAGTCCTTCAACAAATCATCAAAACCGGAATCATCAAAGTCATCAAGTCTCGTAACATCCACATCATCAAAATCAATATCTGCAAAATCCAAATCCCCTATATCCAAATCTGCAAGATTATCCAATGCATCCAGCTCATCCATCTGTTTCTCAGAGAACTGTAAATCTGACGAATCGAACATGTCAAATGACTCATTCTCAATCTCCAAATCCAAAGCCTCTTTCTTTGTTACTTCGCTCTCTGCCTGTCTTTTACGCTTTTCTTTACGCATCTGACTATCCAGTTCATCTTCAATATTATGGTCAATCTCTTTATCCAATGAAATCTCATTCAACAGATTGTCAAGATAATTTTCATCCATAATGGCACCTCTTCTAAAAAATAACACAAAAAACAAACATTGTTATTGTATCATATCTTCAACCTTTTAACAAGAAACATCGACAAAGTCCTTTCATTTTTTATTTCCTCCCCCAATCCGTCTTGCACAATAAATGGTAAAATGATAGAATGGTAAAAGTGTTGTTTACACAATAATTTGAACAAAGGTGGATAGAAAATGGACGTTTATGAAAAATCACTAAAATTACACGAAGAATGGGCAGGAAAAATGAGCACAGAACCGAAGTGCGAGGTGAAAACAAGAGAAGATTTATCCTTAGCTTACACTCCAGGTGTTGCAGAACCTTGCCGCAGGATTGCATCTAATCCTGATGACGTATATAAATACACACAAAAAGGTAATACCGTTGCTGTTGTTTCTGACGGAAGTGCTGTACTTGGACTTGGTAATATTGGAGCCGCTGCTGCTATGCCGGTAATGGAAGGTAAAGCCGTTTTATTCAAATCTTTTGGCGATGTCAATGCCGTACCAATCTGTTTAGACACCCAGGACACGGATGAGATTGTCGATACTGTAATCCGCATTGCTCCGGCATTTGGCGGAATTAATCTGGAGGACATTTCTGCTCCACGCTGTTTTGAAATTGAACAGCGTCTGAATGATGCACTTGACATTCCGGTTTTTCATGATGACCAGCATGGTACAGCCATCGTTGTATTATCCGGAATCATCAATGGTCTTCGCATCACTGGCAAGAAAAAAGAGGACTGTAAGGTCGTTGTTAACGGAGCAGGTTCCGCCGGCATCGCCATCACAAAACTTTTACTGACCTATGGTTTCAAAGATGTTACCATGTGTGATAAAAATGGTATCCTGCATAAGGATTACGAAGGACTGAACTGGATGCAGAAAGAAATGATAAAAGTAACCAACCTTTCCGGTAAAACAGGAAGTCTTGCAGATGCTTTAGTTGGTGCAGATATCTTTGTGGGTGTATCCGCTCCCGGCATTGTCAGTGCTGAAATGGTTCAAACTATGAACAAGGATTCTATTTTATTTGCCATGGCAAATCCAACCCCTGAAATCATGCCAGATGTTGCCAAAGCTGCCGGTGCGAGAATTGTCGGAACCGGTCGTTCTGATTTTCCAAATCAGGTAAACAACGTAGTTGCTTTTCCTGGTATTTTTAAGGGTGCCTTAGAAGGCCGTGCTTCCATAATTACAGAAGAGATGAAACTTGCTGCTGCAAATGCCATTGCTTCTCTTGTATCTGATGAAGAACTAAATGATGATTTCATTATGCCGGAAGCTTTCGATCCACGTGTAGCAGATGCAGTAAGCGCAGCAGTAAAAGCACACATTAAATAATCCCCCTTCGGCTTTATTTAACAAGGAGTATTTATAATGAATGATGGATTGATGCTTTATAAATTAATGATTTTATATATGCTTGACCGTGTAGATTTTCCACTTACAGGTTCCCAGATTTCCCAATTCATTTTAGACAAGGGTTATACAAACTACTTTAATCTGCAAATTGCCCAAAATGAACTGATTGAGAATGATTTTATCAAACCTACAATTGAGAGAAATCATTCTCTTTATGAGATTACAGAACAGGGAAAAGAAGCCATTGAATTATTTGAATTCAAAATTTCAGATTCCATCAAGATGGATATTTTGAATTATCTGACAGAACAAAAAATCGAACTACGCAATGAATCGGCTATCTCATCAGACTACTATCCTTCCAACAATGAGTATATTGCACAATGCAGCATTAAGGAACGAAACCAGACACTGCTTGAGATAAAGATTACTGTTCCAACACAAGAACAGGCAATTCACATCTGTGATTCCTGGCAGGAGAAAAGCGAGGAAATTTACCAGTATTTGATAACACAAGTATGGCAGGACAGCTAACACCGTCCTGCCATTTTCTTTTTTATCTGATTTTATTATGAAAATTTGCTTTAGTCTGCTTCTTCAACAATTTTTTCTATATAATCAAGTATCTCATCTTTTCCTTGCTTTGAAAGAGATGAAAATGGAAACAATGCATCTTCTGCCTTCATCTCCAACTTTGTCCGGATAATTTTTATCTGCTTTTGTAACTGAGACCGCTTTATTTTATCTGCTTTTGTAGCAATGATAACCGGAGTAAAACCATTGTGTAAAATCCAGTCATACATCATTTTATCATTAGCTGACGGCTCATGCCGGATATCAACCAGCAAGAATACAAGGGCAAGCTTTTCTGATGTATGCAGATAATTTTCAATCATCTTTCCCCATTTTTCTCGTTCAGCAACAGACACCTTTGCATATCCATATCCCGGTAGATCCACAAAATAAAACTGCTGGTTAATCTTATAAAAATTAATCGTCTGTGTCTTACCCGGCTGTGATGATGTCCTTGCTAATGCCTTCCTGTTTAGCAACCCATTAATCAAAGAAGATTTTCCAACATTTGATTTTCCGGCAAAAGCAATCTCCACTCCCTCGTTCTTTGGAAGTTTACTGGTAATACCACAAACCGTTTCCAACTCTGCACTTTTAATAACCATTTTTTCCTCCCATTCATAACTTTACATTTTGATTATTCTATTCGTCATTCCTATGCTTTCAAAGTAATTTTCTTTTTAACAATTCCCTGTTCTAATACCTGTTTCATGGAAGACACGTAAACAATTTCCATACCTTCCGTAATCTCTGCATCTAACTCCGATACATTCTTTCGATTTAATTCAGGAACCAGCACCTTGGTCATACCGGCATTTTTTGCCGCAAGAAGTTTTTCTTTCAGACCACCGATTGGCAGGACACTTCCTTTTAAGGTTACTTCTCCTGTCATTGCAAGTGTACCCTGAACAGGACGATTCACTAAAGCAGAATAAATTGCAAGTGTCATGGTAATTCCGGCAGAAGGACCATCTTTCGGTGTTGCTCCTTCCGGTACATGCACATGAATAACATGTTTTTCAAAAAATTCATCTGGAAATTTCTTAATATCAGGCAAGGTCCTTACATACGAAAGGGCGATCTGTGCAGATTCCTTCATTACATCTCCAAGATTACCTGTCAATGTAAGCCCTCCTTTCCCATCTAAAATGTTGACTTCTACACTTAATGTATCTCCACCAACCTTAGTCCATGCAAGCCCTGTTACCACACCAATCTTATCCTCTAAATTGCGGTCACTTTCACTATATTTTTCCACACCTAACATCTGCACTACTTTTTTCGGATTCACAGTGATGGATTTATACGTTTCTGTCACAATTCCCCTTGCTGCCTTTTGCATCAAAGTATTAATCATTCGTTCTAAATTACGAACGCCGGCCTCTCTCGTATAATTGCGGATTAATTTATATATTGCATCCTCCGTCAACTTAAACTGTTTTCTGCTAAGTCCATTTTTTGCAAGCTGCTTATCCACTAAATACTGCTTTGCAATCTGAAACTTTTCATTTTCAGTATAACTGTTAACCTCTATCATTTCCATCCTGTCCCTTAAAGGACCCGGAATATCAGATGCATCATTCGCCGTTGCAATAAACAGTACACCACTCAAATCCACCGGAACCTCAAAATAGTGGTCTACAAATTTTACATTTTGTTCACCATCCAGCACTTCCAATAATGCAGATGAGACATCACCTTTATAATCATTGCTCGTCTTATCAATTTCATCCAATAAAATCAATGGATTGCGGACTCCGGTTTTGGTAATAGCCGTCACGACCCGGCCGGGCATTGCCCCGATATACGTTTTACGATGCCCTCGGATTTCCGCCTCATCTTTTACACCACCTAATGCAATCCGTCCGTATTCTTTATGAAGAGCTGCGGCAACAGACTTTGCAATGGATGTTTTACCGGTTCCCGGAGGTCCAACCAGACAAAGAATCGGTGCATCTTTTCTACCACTCAATGTCCGAACTGCCAGATAATCAATAATACGTTCCTTTATCTTTTTAAGGCCATAGTGATCCTGCTCTAACTTATCAATTGCTGACTGCAGATTTTTGTTATCTTTCCCTTCTTTGTTCCACGGATATTCTAAAATCGTTTCAATATAATTTCTCAACACTGCACTTTCCGAAGAAGAATAGGAAAGACTCTCAAAACGTTTGATTTCTTTTAATAACTTTTCTTTTACCTCTTCTGGTGGATTTGCGTTTTCGAGCAATTCTCTATAATGTGTACCTTCATCTTCTGTATTATCTTCACCAAGTTCTTTGCGAATCACTCTCATCTGCTCTCGAAGTACATATTCTTTTTGATTTTTACTAACACAATCCTTCAGTTTTTCTGAAAGTTCTCCCCTAATGTCAAATATCGAAATCTCATTCAACAATATTGCCAGCAGCTCTTCTACTCTGTCAGACAGCTTTATCGTTTCAAGAATCTTTTGCTTTCCACTAACCGGTATCGGTACCGCTTCTGCTGTTAAATCCACCAAAAGCTCTAAATCCTTTATCTCATAAAGCGAAGCAGCAGCCACTGGATTTTGCAATATTTTCCGTTGTTCACACTGTTTTAATACATCCTTAATGGAACGGATTGCAGCCTCCTTTTGCAGTGGATCCATTTCCTCTTCAAAGCTTTCAACCGGCGAATACTCTGCTCTATAATATCCATCTTGAAATTCAAAACGAACCAAACTAACCCGCTTAATACCGTAAAGCATAACACGGATTAATCCTTTCGGAAGTTTTAATACCTGTTTTACACGAACCAGTGTTCCAACAGGATATATCATATCCAAATCCACTTTTCCCTCTTGAATTCTCTCCTTTGCTGTCGATACAAATAAAGGCTCATCCTGTTCTAATGCTCTGTTTACTGCCTTTATAGAAGCCTCTCTTTGTATATCAAAATGAACACTGGTTCCGGGCATAATGACCATATCCCTAAGAATCATCATCGGAATACCATACTCATCATCCCTTTGTTCTTCTTTCCATTCTATATCTGTCTGCTTCATATTTATCATCCTTATCAAATTTCTGTATCTTGTGGAAAATGGGACCTGTATTATGACAAGTCCCATTCCACCACATTTATTTTCCTGTAACTATGCAATTTCACCATTATTCTTCTTTGCATGACGTTTTGTAAAAGACTTGCGAGGTCTTGGAGAATCAGAATAAATAATCTCCGGTTCACCGGTTCCTTCAACAACTTCTTTGGTAATAATACATTTCGCTATGCTTTCATCTGAAGGCACTTCATACATCAAATCATTCACTGCCTTCTCAATAATAGAACGAAGACCTCTTGCACCGGTCTTTCTTTCCATAGTCTCTTTTGCAATCGCTGATAGAGCATCCTCTGTAAATTCCAGCTCTACACCATCTAATTCAAACAGCTTCTTATACTTTTTACAAATTGCACTCTTCGGCTCTGTAAGAATCCGAACTAAAGCATCTTCATCTAACAAATCCAACGTAACTGCTACCGGTACACGTCCAATAAATTCCGGAATCAAACCGTACTTTACAAAATCCGTCGGAGTTACCTTCTTTAAAAGCTCTCCTACATTCTCATCCGTCTTCTCTGACAAGATACCACCAAATCCTATAGATTTTTGTCCGATACGATTCTCAATTACCTTTTCTAATCCATCAAAAGCACCACCACAGATAAATAAAATGTTGCTGGTATCTATCTGAATAAACTCCTGATGCGGGTGCTTTCTACCACCCTGTGGCGGAACAGAAGCAACTGTACCCTCGATAATCTTTAAAAGTGCCTGCTGAACACCTTCACCGGATACATCCCTTGTAATAGAAACATTCTCAGACTTCTTGGTAATTTTATCAATTTCATCAATATAAATAATACCATGCTGCGCACGTTCTACATCATAATCTGCTGCCTGAATAATCTTTAACAAAATATTCTCAACATCTTCACCTACATAACCTGCTTCTGTTAATGCCGTTGCATCTGCAATTGCAAATGGCACATTCAAAAGCTTTGCAAGGGTCTGAGCAAGATATGTTTTACCTGAACCAGTAGGACCTACCATGATAATATTACTTTTTTGTAATTCTACATCAAAATCCTTGTCAGACAAAATTCTTTTGTAATGATTATATACCGCTACTGCTAAAACCTTTTTAGCATCCTCCTGACCAATTACATACTGGTCGAGAAAATCCTTAATCTCTTTCGGTTTCAACAGATTAATTTCGGTAGATTCTTCATAATCTTCTAATTCATCCTCTATGATTTCAGAACAAACCTCAATACATTCATCGCAAATATACACATTCTGTCCGGCAATTAGCTTTCTTACCTGATCCTGTGTTTTATTACAAAACGAACAACGTAACGGTTTTCTGTCATCTCCGCGACCTGCCATCCTTACACCTCGTCTTCTATATATTCTTATTCACGATTCGAAATAATAGAATCGATTAAACCATACTCTAATGCTTCCTGTGCACTTAACCAATTGTCTCTATCTGTATCTTTCTCTAACATCTCAACAGTCTTTCCGGTTGCATCTGCCAAAATCTCATTAATCTTACGTTTTGTTCGTAAAATATGCTTTGTTGTGATTTCCATGTCACTTGCCTGACTTCCACCCGGCATACCACCCATTGGCTGATGAATCATTATTTCTGCATTTGGCAATGCCATACGTTTGCCCTTTGTTCCACCTGCTAATAAAAATGCTCCCATACTTGCCGCCATACCACAACAAATGGTTGAAACATCACACTTAATATACTGCATTGTATCATAGATACCAAATCCTGCAGATACAGATCCTCCCGGACTATTAATATATAGCTGGATATCCTTTGATGGATCTTCTGACTCCAAAAAAAGCAACTGTGCCATCACAAGGCTTGCTGTCGTATCATTTACTTCCTCTCCAAGAAAAATAATACGATCCTTTAATAATCTAGAGTAAATATCATAAGAGCGCTCTCCGCGACTCGTCTGTTCAATGACATAAGGTACTAAACTCATACTGAAATCCTCCTTTCAAAATAGGAAATGAAACCAGCATATCCGCCAGTTTCATTCCTTCTCTTAACAGTAAATTACTTTTCAACTGCTGCATCTGTTACAAAATCAACAGCCTTCTGTACTGCAATATCCTGCTTGATTGCATCCTTCTCTGCATCTCCAACCAAGCCTGTCAACTGCTCAATATCCATCTGATACATATCAGCCATCTTCTGAAGTTCCTCATTAAGCTCATCATCTGAAACTTCAATATTCTCAGCCTTTGCAATTGCTTCTAATACGAGACGAGATTTAATTCTTCTCTCTGCCTCAGGAGTTGCTGTCTCAAAGAATTTCTCCTTTGTCATTCCGGTAAACTGGAAGTACTGATCAATAGAAAGTCCCTGATAGCTAAGCTGCTGAGCAAACTCATTCATCATCTGTTCTTTCTGTGTCTCAATCATTGGCTCCGGAATGTCCATTGTAGCATTCTCAATAATCTTATCTACAACCTTACCCTCTTTTTCATTCTTTGCAGCTTTCTCTTTCTTTGCTGTAAGGGTTGCCTTAATATCTGCTTTATATTCATCCATTGTATCAAATTCTGAAACATCTGCTGCAAAATCATCATCTAACTCTGGAAGCTCTGTCTCTTTGATACCATTTAACTTACACTTGAATACAGCTGGCTTACCTGCAAGATCTGCTGCCTGATAATCCTCTGGGAAAGTTACATTCACATCAAACTCTTCACCAATATTCTTGCCAACAATCTGGTCTTCAAATGTATCAATGAAAGAATGAGAACCTAATGTCAACTGATAATTCTCTCCCTTTCCGCCTTCAAATGCTTCTCCATCGATGAATCCCTCGAAGTCAATAGTTACTTCATCATCCATCTTTGCTGCTCTATCCTCTACAGGAATGATACGTGAATTCTGCTTCTGAACATTTAATAATTCAGCCTGTACATCTTCATCTGTAACCTCTACCTCTGTCTTCTCTACTTCAATACCTTTATAGTCACCTAATGTAACTTCCGGTTTCACAGCTACAGTTGCAGTATAAATGAAATCTTTTCCTTTCTCCATCTGTACTACATCAATCTCCGGACGAGAAACAACATCTAAACCACACTCATCAAGTGCACCCGGATACGAATTCTCCATACATGTATTTGCTGCATCCTCATAAAACATCTCAGGACCATACATCTTCTCTAAATATGCCTGTGGCACTTTACCCTTACGGAAACCTGGAACAGTAATCTTTCCCTTCTGCTTATTGTAAGAAGCCTTCATTGCTTCTACAAACTCATCTGCTGCTACCGAAACAGTAAGCTTTGCCATATTCTTTTCTAAATTTTCCACTGTTAAACTCATCTTTAACAATTCCTCCTTAAATATATATCATTTTATTCATTTGCAGTTTCCAATATCGAATCCGCTTATGTGAGCAGTCACCTGTCTGCATTAATCAGTCAATTATAGCATGCAATATGTATAAATGTCTAGTGCTTTTGTAAGATTTTCAGCGCTGAGGAATAAATTTGTTTGTTGGAAGCCAATCAACGCCATTTTCTTATTTTTCAATACTGTCCACCAACTCCATATTTTACACGAAAGTTATCCACTTCTGTTTCGTATATGCTACCCTTCTTGCTTTTTT
>JAQXLK010000114.1 GCA_029012085.1 Clostridiales bacterium | reverse complement strand
CTATGAAAAGGACACCCTTGGTCTTGGCTGTATCCTTCCCACTACTAGGGCAGATTAGGGACTCTCACCCATTAGAAACGTGCGCCGCAAGGCGCACCATAAAAGAAGACTAGCACCTGATAAAGTACTAGTCTTTCCATTTTTAGTTAGACTTTATAGTGGCGAACTATACACTCCATCCTCCACTAACTTCCGGAAGGACTCAATCACATAATCCTTATCCTCCGCATAGGTTACACCAAACCACTTATCTTGTGTCTCTAACACAGTTACGGATGCTTTCTTCTCCTTGATAAGCTTGTCCATAATAATCGGAAGCAAATATTCTGCCTTTAATGGATTATCTCCAAGATTCTTCAAAAATTCTACAAATCCTTCCTCCAAAATATCAATATACTCCGGAGTCAGTCCCCACATATTCATGGATACATTGGACTTCGCATCAATTTTCCTGTCAGAACCGGCAATTGCGGCACCTTCCGGTGTCTTAATAATATTGGATGTTTCATCCACATCCACTAAATGTCCATGCTCATCCACCTTACATACGCCACGGGTCACACCGCCATTTTCACTTAAGGTATTTTCCAAAATGAAGCCAGCCATACAATAATTGTACTTGTCATTTGCATGCTCCACTAAAAAATCATGAATCTTCACAAATGCTTCCTTGCCATAATAATCATCTGCATTAATCACCACAAATGGCTCATTTACGATACCTTTGCATGCAAGCACAGCCTGACCGGTTCCCCACGGCTTCGTTCTTCCCTCTGGAACGGAAAATCCAGCCGGAAGATTCTCTTTTTCCTGAAAGGCATACTCTACCTTGCATTTTTTCTCCATCCGGTCACCAATCACCTTCCGAAATTCCTCTTCAATATCTTTACGAATAATAAATACTACTTTGTTAAATCCTGCTTCTAATGCATCATGAATGGAATAATCAATAATAATCTCTCCATTCGGTCCAACTGGTGTTAATTGTTTGATTCCTCCTCCAAAGCGGGAACCGATTCCTGCCGCCATAACTACCAATGTTGTATCCTGCATAAATCTTCACTCTTATCCTTTCTTTCCCCTATAACAACCCTGCTCTTAACTGCTCCCCACTCATTGCACTAAGGTAAGCCGGTGCAATATCAAATACTGTCTTACAGCCTGTCTGTCCTTCTGCTGACAAACGATATGCAGCTCTGGCATAAGCCACAATTACACACGCCGTAAATTCCGGATTGGAATCCAGTTTTAAGCTGTATTCGATTACATGACTATTCTCCTCATTCCATCCGGTCTTTCCGGAACGAATAACAAATCCACCATGTGGAATTCCACTATGATTTGTCTTAAGCTCCTCTTCATTGATAAAATGAACAGTTGTATCGTAGTCCGCAAAATAATTTGGCATAGTCTTTATCTCGTTCTCAACCTTTGCCGCATCTGCTCCATCTTCCAATACAACGAAGCACTCTCTTGTATGCTTCTGTCTTGTTGTAAGCTCCGGATTCTCTCCATTTCTTACAGAAGCAAGTGCTGCATCTACCGGAATAGTATACTGCTTTGCATCCTTCACACCTTCAATACGACGGATAGCATCCGAATGTCCCTGACTTACACCTTTTCCCCAGAATGTATAGTCCTTACCCTGCGGCAAAATCGCATTGGCATACATCCTGTTCAATGAAAACATTCCCGGATCCCAGCCTACAGAAATGATACCAATCTTTCCTGCACTCTTAGCGGAAGCATCCACATTTGCAAAATGCTCCGGAATCTTTGCATGGGTATCAAAACTGTCCACCACATTAAACATCTTTGCAAGCTGTGGTGTCTGCTCCGGTAAATCCGTTGCACTACCGCCACAAAGAATCATAACATCAATCTTGTCCTTCCACTGTTCCACCTCTGCCACATTACAAACCTTGGCACTATCTGTTAAAATCGATACAGAAGCCGGATCTCTTCTTGTAAATACAGCCACCAGCTCCATATCCGAATTCTGCTTAATTGCACATTCTACGCCTCTTCCTAAATTACCATATCCATAAATACCAATTCGAATACTCATATTGTGTGTTCTCCTTCTCAAATACTTTATTTTCTTAATTTTTTTACTTCTTTATTATCATTTCACCCACCGACAATAGGTGTTACCATTATATCCTTTTTATCTTTTCTTGTCTACCACTTACTATCCTATCTTTCGCCAGCGTGTTGACACCTTTTTCATATCATACTAAAATACATCTATAAATTTGTGCTCATTTTGCGAGCATTCTGAAAGGAGAGAGATTTATTTATGCCATCCAAAAAATGGTCTGTCAATTCAAAATATCTTTCCATATCAACTCGGGGTGGTAATTATAGGATTCCTATTGACACCATCCTTTACATCGAAAGTAACAACCGGCGTCTAATCATCCACACCGCTGCCGAAGAGTATAGCTGCTATGAAACACTAAATGAAATGGAGCAGCACTTAAGTCAGTCCGCATTTATCCGCTGCCACCAAAGCTATCTGGCAGCTATTGATCAGATTACCGGTTATGACAATCAATGTATCACCCTTCGGGACACCAATGTTCGCATTCCTGTCAGCAGACAATACCAAAAGACGATACGGGAGTTTCTTCAAAGAACCCCCTCTGGAGGTACCCTCATCTGCACATGCGGCATATATCAAGGTTCCATTATTCGAATAAAACCCGAACAAAGAGTTTTTATTGGTCGAAGCGGCAGTACGGCTGACATCGTCATTAACCTGCCTATGGTAAGCCGGATTCATTGTGAAATCACTTATCATGAAACCAACAGAGAATATGTCATTATTGATTATTCCAGTAATGGCACTTTTATCAACGGCAATACACGTCTTGTTCCCAAACAGGTTTACATACTAAAGCCGGGAACCGAAATTTCTTTCGGCGATCCGCTTACAAAATATAAATTAATGTAATGATTACGGAAACACGAAATGCAGAATAAGACAAGATATCAAGTGATGGTCAAAATACAAAGGAGCAACCACTATGAATCTGATTCAATGTAAAAATGGACACTACTACAATGCAGATAAATTAGAAGAATGTCCGCATTGTATGAACGAAAAAATAAAAATCCCAATTGATGATCTCACTGGTAAGAAGCAGGACACAATTGAAACTTATGTGCCCCAAAAACAAATTCTCGAAAAATATGAAAAGGCCAGTCAGCGCTTCATTACCGGCTGGTTAGTCTGTATCCATGGTAACATGAAAGGGGACTGTTTTATGCTCTTTTCCGGAGATAACCATATCGGGAGAGACACCAGTATGGATGTCATCCTGTTTCAGGAACCAACCGTATCCAGATGCAATCATGCAATGATTACTTATTATGCTGATACTGCACAATTTATCCTGTCTACAGAGCTGGATACCGTAACAAATGTGTTTTGCAACAACCAGCCTGTAACAAAAGAACACCCTGTGGCACTCTCTTACCATGACCGAATTCTATTGGGAGAATGTACTCTTGCTTTTATTCCTTTTTGCGGGGATTTATTTCAGTGGGAGGAGAAAACAGTATGAACGAATATGACCCACAGTATTCCCGCGCACTGCCTCCGGGAACGCTGCTTCCACATAACTACATAATTGAAAGAGTTTTAGGGGAAGGCGGTTTTGGCATCACTTATTGCTGCCGGCTCCTTCATACAGAAGAACGAGCAGCAGTAAAAGAATATTTTCCCAGTAGCATCGCACACCGTATACCGAAAACCCAAATGGTAACATCAATCGAAAATCAGCAGGAGCTCTTTGAACAAGAGAAAAACCATGTCCTGACAGAAGCCGGTATTCTATTGGAATTCCAGCATTTAGAGCATATTGTTGGTGTGAAAGATATTCTGGAAGCGAACGGAACCCTATATCTTGTTATGGAATACATAAATGGAATCACATTAAAACAGTATGTCAAAGAAAATGAAACACTGCCCTTTGATGAATTATCCCAGCTCATCACACCTGTTATGCGGGATTTAATTCAGATTCACAAAAAAGGATTACTGCACCGGGATATCAGCCCGGATAATCTTATTCTTGGAACCGACAATCAACTGCATCTGATTGATTTTGGTTCAGCAGATTTTGAAAGTACTGCGGAGCAGGACACAAAAAATGTGATATTAAAGTCCGGATTTGCACCACCTGAACAATATCTGCCTGCCGGTAAACTGGGGGCCTGGACAGATGTATATGGACTCTGTGCAACCATGTACTTTTGCCTGACAGGATTAACTCCTGCCGAATCCGTAAGCAGGTTGAAAAAAGATGAACTGCCCGCCCTTTCTGACCATGCACAGATTCGCTCGTGGCAGGCAAAAGTAATTGAAAAAGGACTCTGCCTGCATGCAGGCGACCGATACCAGACTATCGAAGCACTTTATCAAGCCATCATTATTCCCCCAGTGGAGATTAGTACGCAGAAAAAAGCCAATATCCGGTCATCCAAAGATGAGAAAACACTTCTGTCTTCCCACTATTATATTCAGGAAGACAGAACAAAACAACAAAGAGAACACAAGCCACATATATTCCTTCAACTCTTGAAAAATGGATATATCATAGGCTCGTTTATTCTCATCCTGACTCTATTATATATTGGATTGCAACGCACAACATCCGCTACTTTAGTGAACGTCAATCTCCTGCCCATCTCGGAAACGGCGATTACGAAAACGCTTTCCCGTATTACGCTCCAACCTGCCAGACAGGAAGATGAAGCTACTACAGAAACACAGCCTGCCTCCAATAGTTCAGCTTCTCCATCCGGAAGTTCCAATTCTGCATCCGGCAGTTCCGATTCCCCATCCACTGACCGGGCACCCAAAGAGAAGAAAACCTCTTCAGAAAAATCTAAGAAAAAAACAACGGAAGAAGACACTTTTATTACACTGCCGGATGATGACGACTATGATATCTTCACAGACTAAACAGAGATTATGGATAGAAGTATTTATCCATAATCTCTGTCTTTTATTCCGCTTTCTTAAGTAATTTTTTGTATTTTTTTCCACATCCTTCAGGAATACCATAATGCTTCACTGGTGTTCCTCTCATGCTTTCCTTACCCACTTTTTTAAGTTTCTTACTTCTAATCAAAACTTTTTTCAACTTCGAATCTTTATAAAAGCATTTGTAACCAATTTGGGTAAGTTCCCTGCCCAATTTTACTTCTTTTAATTTCTTACATTCCTGAAATGCCTGTGCACCAATAGTCGATACGTTATTACCGATCTCTACTGTTTTCAGTTTTTTGAACTTATAACATGCCTTTGCAGCAACCCCGGTCACCGGAAACTGACAGCCTTCCACTGTAATATAATCCGGAACAACAAGCTTTGTAATGGTTTTCTTCTCTGGTTTCACAAATACCACTGCCGACTCACTAACTGCCTTATAGATTAAACCTTGAATGGTATATTTTTTCCCAACCTTAAGCTTAATTGAAACCGGAGGCTGTACCGGTTGTGCTGAGGGATCGGACGGTTGCACAACAGGCTGGGACGAACCACCCGGTGTTATATCTGTCGGTGTTTTATTGGTATTATCTGGTGTTGTACCTGACTGTATATCATTTGTATTATCCGATGGAGTTCCAGGTTTCTTATTATTCGTATTATCCGCTAAGTTCCCAGACTGCGTATTATTCGCATTATCCGATGGGGTTTCCGGCTGTGTATTATTCGTGTTATCTGGTGGGGTTTCCGGCTGCGTATTATTCGTATTATCTGGTGGTGTTTCCGGCTGTATGTTATTTGTATCATTCGGTGAATCCTCTGTTGTCTTTCCATCATCAGATGATGGTGTCTGCTCACCATCCTTATTGCCTTCCTCCTGCTCGGATTTATCCTCTGCAAGCGGACAAAACAAAAGAGAATTATCCTTTGCATATTGCTGTGCTGTGGAGCCTTCTTTTCCATATAGAGCCACTGTATCCGGAAAAGCATCCTTACCTATAATCATCGAATCATTCTTTATCTTCACAACAGACAATTCAGAGTTATAATCATCAGCAAATGCATCTGTACCTACTTTCGTACAATTCGCTGGAAGTGTTACTTCTGTAAAACCTGCATAGGCAAAAGCTCTATCTTCAATGGTGAATCTGGTCTCTTTCGGAAATGTAACCTCCCTTAATGTACTTATCCCTTCAAAGGCACTCTCCCCAATCATGGTAACCTTATCCGGTATCTTTACAGAAGAAAGCTTCGTATTTTTAAACGCCCCGTTTCCTATCGCTGTAACATTATCTGAAAAATCGACCTCTGACAATTTCTCACAAAAACTAAACGCTTCCTTTTCAATCCTGCTTAACCCTTCCGGAATAATCACTTTCGTAAACCCTGTATTTGCAAAAGCAGATTCTCCAATCACGTTAACACTCTCTGGCAAAAATAGTGTTCCATCCTTTTCCGTTCCTAACTGATGAAAGTCTGTCAAAGCACCATCTTCCGCAAAGGCATATTCTCCAATGGAAGCCAGCTTAGAGCCTTCCTCATACGTTACTTCTGAAAGGGAAGTGCACAAATAAAACGCATAATTATCAATTATTTGAACAGACGCCGGAAGATTCACAGATGTAACATGATTATCAGACCCAAAGGCAAGCATATCAATACACGTAATTGTAACATGGTTCGCTTCTGCCATCTTCGCCAGATCAACCGAACCCACAACACCGGTTACTGACTTCAAAATGCCTGCATCCGTATATTCATACGTCACACCTTTATCATCCGTATACGTATATTCCGCTGCCAATACCGGCTTCATCCTGCTGCCGGCAAATAAAATCATTAAAAAACATAAACTGTATAATATCTTTCTCCCGATTCTCATGTATACCTCCATTAAACTATTGTTTATGCCTGTTGTCTCTTTAGCTGCTCGATAACTTTTTGTAGTTGAGACAAAACTGTTATAATATTATTCCTCATTCAATGATGAAATGATGTTTTCTACCTCTTCGGTTGTTAAACTCATTTTCTCTGCAATCTGCTCCGCAGAATACTTTAAGTCCAAATAATACACTTTCACAGCGCCTTTTGCCATTCCTCGTGCTTCCACTTTATCTAACACATCACACATTTTAGCAACACCTCCCTTTGTTAAACTTTGTTGTGCTTCCTCAAAACGGGAATCATCTGTTAACACGGACATAAGCTTTAACATCTCGTCTACATGAGTAATTGTCTCCTGTGACGGAATATAATCCTTATTCATCCTTGTTTGTACAAAATAATCGGCAACGATACGAAAATCACTCTTGAACATTGCTACCTGTTCCGGTGTTAAATATGCAATCTCGAACACATTAATACGGTAGTCTTGAACATATGGTTTCCATTCATCTGGTATGCACAAACGCTCATACAAGGATTTATTGGAATTCCATCGTTTTGTTCCAAAGTATAACACCATGGTTACAACCGGATACCGTTCTTTCTGTCCGTGTAACATCTGACTTCTGTATGCTGCACCATCATAACCAATGACACGCAGTGGTTCGTCCGGATCAATGTCCGTC
>JAQXLK010000113.1 GCA_029012085.1 Clostridiales bacterium | reverse complement strand
CGAAGGAAAGCTTTTCACCTTCTTTTTCCATCAGTGTTACCGTAATAGCCTTATTTGTCTGTTCAGACATTGTTATTTCCGTCTTTACTCGAACACTGCCATTTTGCTCATGGTACTGTCTGATTCTTACATCTTCTATTTTCGCAGTACTGTTTCCAACAATATAAATATCACGCCATATTCCGGCATCAACCAGCTGTGGACCCCAATCCCATCCAAACATGGAATGACTTTTTCGCAACAGATGATTTCCTTTCATGGCGCCGCAAGGAGTATATTGCACTTCCTTATTCTCTCTGTAGGCATAATTCTTTATATATTGTAAAACTGAATGAAAGATAATCCGAATTTCGTTCTCACCTTCATAAAGATAATCCTTAACAGAAAAGGAATAGGTGCGATGCATATTGTCAGTATCCGCAATTTCTTTTCCATTGATATAAATGTGTGCCAGTGTATCCAGACCTTCGCAAATCAGAGTCAGCTCATCCTCATCCATTAATTCCTTACCAACAGTAAAATTACGTGCAAATTCATAATTCTCCTGAAAAAGTTCACGTACCTTGTATTCATTTTCTCTATAATACGGGTGTTCTATCTTTCCTGCAGCATATAATCCGGAAATAACAGAACCTGGAATTGTTACATCACAAAGTATTTCTTCTGCTTCATTTTTCAGCTTCCAGTCGCCGTTTAACATTAACTTTGTCACGTTCTATTCTCCTCCTTCTGTCTTTTTCTATCATTTTATACTTCTGTCTTACTACTGTTATAGATAAAACCTCTTTAATAATCCTCCATTTTCTCCCATAATAACTATTATTTCACTGCATTAACACCTAACACAACCGCACCTAATATCAACAATACAATTCCTGTTGCTCTATTTAGCGTCTTTGCAGATGCTTTATTTGCAAAAACGGCGGCTATTCTTGCCCACAATAAGGTAGACAAAATACAGAACACCATACATAACATATCCGGCATTCCGCCAATCGCAATATGACTGACAGAACCGGTAAATGCTGTAAATGCCATGATAAATACACTCGTTCCTACCGCTGTCTTTAGCTCATATCCCAGGATGGATGTTAATATCAGGAGCATCATCATGCCGCCGCCAGCTCCAATAAAACCGCAAATCAGTCCAATCATAATTCCGCAAAGGATAGACTGGCAGAAACGTTTTTTCGCGCTTGTCTGATTCATCACTTCCTTTGTCGTCATAACCGGTTTTACGATAAATTTGATGCCAAGCAGCATTGTCATAAATACAGAGAAATTACCGAGTGCTGCATTTGGCACAAGGCTGGCTGCATAGCTTCCAACCATGGTAAACAAGAGTACGGTAATCATCATGGTTATTCCATTACGTATATCTATATTTTTATTCTTTGCATAGGTATATGCACTTACTGCACTGGCCAGCACATCACTCGCCAAGGCAATCGCTACTGCTTCATAAGCGGACATTCCAAGAAAAGCAATCAACATCGGGCTGATAACTGCCGCCGCACTCAGTCCTGCAAATCCCGTTCCCAAGCCAGCTCCAATCCCGGCAATAAAGCATACCACAAATTTAATAAAAACTTCCATTCTTATCTCTCCTCGTCATTCAGTCACTTGCAAAAAATCGCCAAAGCTTAATTTAGCTTCAGCGATTTGTGTTTTGTTACGATTATTATATAATGCGTGGAAAGTATTTACAATTCGTGCAATTCTTAAATATTTCTTACCTTTATATAAAGTCAGTACTTTACAGCAATTGCAAATTCTGATTATAAAAAAGATATTTCTTTTAATTATTTAGTCAATTTACAAATAAATACCAATATGATAGAATATAACACAAGGGATAAATAATTCATATATAATGGTTCTTCTAAAGGAGCATTGTATTTATGAATTATTTATCCCTGTTTTTTGTCTAAATAATTTTTTGGAGGTAAACAAAAAGTGAAAAAGAAAATTGTATTATCATTATTATGCCTGGCAATACTGGGA
>JAQXLK010000112.1 GCA_029012085.1 Clostridiales bacterium | reverse complement strand
CTTATTTTGTTTTGTATTTTGGATTAACAATGATTTTCCAAATGCTGTTATCGATAGCATTTATGGCAATAGGTGCAGCGAATGGTCTTAATGATGAGACCTTGATTGTGGAGTTTGCAAACAATAATATTTTGGGAATAAACAAAAGTGTTACAGATGATTAAAGATAAAGAAAGATGCCGTTGGTATTTTGAAAAATGTGATGAAGCGGAGGGATAGCCATGGTTTTAATCATTGAAGATGACGAAAATATTAACAGTCTGCTTTGTAATATATTGAAGCGAAGCGGTTATGAGGTACAGACTGCGTTGAATGGGTGGGATGGCTATGAACTTGCAATGAATCACGAATATAGTCTTATTTTAATGGATTTAATGCTTCCGATGAAGAACGGTGAAGAAATCCTGCGTGAATTGCGTGCTAAGAAGAATACTCCCGTTATTGTATTGTCAGCCAAAAATGCAGTGAATAACAGAATTGAGTTGTTGCGCCTTGGTGCGGATGATTTTATTTGTAAGCCATTTGATATTGATGAGGTTATGTTGCGGATTGATGCTGTTCTTCGCAGAACAGAAGGGACACAAACCGTTTTAACGTTTAAGGATATGAAAGTGGACAAAAATTCAAAGCGTGTATTTGTCTGTGACAATGAGATTTCCTGCACAGCAATGGAATATGCCATTCTTGAGACGATGTTATCCCATCCCAATAAAATTTTTTCAAAAAGAAATCTGTTTGAGAGCATTACCGGTGATGAATATGTAAGCGATGACAATACAATGAATGTACATTTAAGTAATTTAAGGAAAAAAATTGCCGGGATTACAGAGGAAAACTATATTCAAACGGTATACGGTATGGGGTATCGCTTGACAAATTAATTTTTTACTAAAGGATGTGTGAAACATGCAGGATTTCTATGATTGTGGAATCCATAAAGTACAAGATTATATAGATAAAAATTATGGAAAAAATATAACTGCAGACAAGATGGCAGAAATAGCTGGTTTCTCCAGATTCCACTTTAGCAGGATTTTCAAAGCTGTTTTGAATGAATCTCCAATGCAGTATGTGAACAGAATTCGTTTAGAGCATTCCTTGTTCCTGCTTTCCCACAGAAAAGATATGAACATGACGGATGTTGCATTAGAGTTGGGATTTTCCGATTCAGCTGTATTTACGCGTGCTTTTAAAAAATATTTTAACATAAGTCCATCAATGTATAGAAAACAGAAAAGCACAAATTGCAAAGAAGATTATTTTATTTCCACATATAATGAGCCTGATAAAACTAAAAAGTGGACAGAAAATACTTTATCAGGAGCACAAAGCGTAAGGCTTGAAAGAATATCTGAATTCGAGGTTGTATATGTTAGGCATACAGGCGATTATGTGAGTCTTGCAAGAAGCTACAGAAAACTTATGAACACTTTGTTTACGGAGGCAAAGAAACAGGGTCTGTTAAAGCCGGGGGAGAATCATTTCATAGCCATATATCATGATAATCCCGAGTTTGGAACCAAGAACCAATTTCGGACAAGCTTGTGTCTTACCATCCCAAGTGACTGCAGATCGAAGGAAACAGAACAGCTTGGTAAGATGGAAATAGAAGGCGGATTATATATGATTGGGCATTTTGAAATTAATGCAAACCAGTTTGAAGATGCCTGGGATTACATGTATCAACAATGGATTATTGCAAAAAAACATATGCCACGCAATTCATATCCTTTTGAGGTTTATCTTAATAACCCGAACGATGAAAAAGACCATCTGATAAAGGTAGATATTTATGTTCCACTTGAAGAATAAGTGGGAGGCAAAAATGAATAATCTAAATGAATTAGAGAAATTAATTACAAGGAATTATGATAATACTGGTGCAATTGTAGTTACAAAAAAAGGGAAGAAGGTCTATGAATATTATCAGGATGGCTGCACGAGCCAAAGTCCATTTCATGTTTTTTCGGTAACGAAAAGTGTAATGGGACTTCTTATAGGAATAGCTTTCGAACAAGGGTATATTTCTGATATTCATACATTTGTGCTTGATTTTTTCCCGGACTATGAAGTAAAGAAGCGTGAGCACACGATTCAGAAAATAACATCATATGATTTACTTACCATGACGGCACCATATAAGTATAAGTCAGCTCCTTACACAAAGTTTTTTACGAGTGAAGACTGGGTAAAAAGCTCGCTGGACCTTCTGGGTGGTAAGGATAAAATCGGCGAATTCAGGTATGCTCCGGTAATAGGGCCTGATATTTTTTCGGGAATAATCAGGAATACAACTGGAAGGAGTGTTCTTGATTTTGCAAACAAAAATCTTTTTGAACCTCTTGATATTAAGGTTCCCGGGGATATCAAGTTTTATGACAAAAAGGGACAAATGGAGTTTTATAAGAGTAAAACAGTAAGAGGTTGGGTTTCTGATCCTCAGGGAACACATACAGCAGGCTGGGGATTAATATTAACTATTGAGGATATGTCCAAACTAGCGAAATTGATGTTACAAGAAGGAGAATTCAACGGAAAACAACTTGTTCCTAAAGAATGGATTAGAGAATGTACTGAAACCAAAAGCGAATGGAAAACTCCGATATTCAAGCGCAAGTATGGTTATCTTTGGTGGATAATTGATGAGGACGAGCATTCATATGCAGCACTAGGGGATGGAGGAAATGTAATATATGTCAATCCTAAGAAAGAGCTGACCGTTGCAATTGGATCATATTTCAAGCCGAGAGTTGCGGATAGAATGAAACTGATTAAAGAAACCCTGGAGCCATTATTTGGATAAATGGTGACGTATAAATTAAGATTTTCTTTAGATTTCATAAAGTGTATTTTTAAGAACATATTATATCCTAAGGTCAGAAAGGAGATTTGCATATGAAAGAGATTGTTTTGCAAACGGAAAATCTGACCAAGAAATATGGAGAATTTACTGCACTTGATCATGTTAGTGTCAGATTAGAAAAGAAGCACATTTATGGATTTATTGGAGAAAACGGAGCAGGAAAAAGTACCTTCATGAAAGTGGTTGCAGGATTAAGCTATCCTACAGAGGGTACTTATTCCATTATGGGGAAGGATACGGCTTCTGAAAGAGATAACATGCGAAAATATATTGGAAGTATGATTGAAGAACCCGCACTTTATCCCGGTTATAGTATCATTCAAAATCTGGAGTTACAGAGAATTTTAGTAGGCAATCCTGATAAAACAGTCTGTCATAAGGTGTTGGACATGGTTGAATTATCAGAAGTGAAGTACAAAAAAGTGCACACATTGTCCATGGGTATGAAACAACGATTAAGTATTGCAATGGCATTAATCGGTAATCCCCGGTTGTTGATATTGGATGAGCCTATTAATGGACTGGATCCCAAAAATATTGTGGCATTGCGTAGTTTACTGCAAAAGCTGAATGAAGAAAAAAACATTACGATATTTATATCAAGTCATATTTTAAGCGAGCTTTACCTGCTTGCCACCGATTACATTTTTATACACAAGGGAAAAATCATTGAAGTTTTGACACATGAAGAATTGGAGGCAAAATGTAGAAAATACATATGCATTAAGACGGACACGGTACCTTTGGCACTTACTGTTTTAGATAAAATCATGCGTAATCCGGAGTATAAAGTTGTATCAGAGAATACTATTCATTTATATTCCGATTTGGACAGTATGGAAATGATAGCCAGAACATTCATGCAGAATAAAATAGTTGTAACGGAATTGTCTGTGATGGAGCAGACATTGGAAGATTATTTTATGGCAATTACAGGAGGTGTCAGTCATGTGTAATCAATTAAAAGTAGAGTTTTTTAAATTCAGGCACTTTTGGCTCTTTTATATAGCAGTGATTTTTATGTTTGGTCTTGGCTTTACATATGGCTATGTAAAGCTGGCAGGCATGGGCTATAATTTATATGATGCTTTTCGGGCAACCGGTTGTGATACATCTTTTATGATTATATTGGCGCTTGTATCAGCATGGTTTATTGGCAGTGATTTTAGTAACCGTACCATTCATCATGAAATCACATTAGGATATAGTCGGTGGTCTGTGTTGATGGTAAGGGAATTGCCGGTATTACTGTCAGGGATGCTGTTGCATTTTATATATGTTATTTCCTGCATGCTTGGGGTAGGAAGTAAAACAGGATGTTCCGTAAGTATGTTTTCGATTCGGGATTTTTACTGGTGCATTACAATCCTGCTGCAGTTAATAGCATTGCAGAGTATCGTTTTATTGATTTCATTCATATGTGCAAATGCCCCCGCCGCCATTGCTATATCCGTAAGCTTTATGATGATAGTGTGCAATGTACTTCGCAATTTTTTAGAAGGAACATTTTTTACCAAAACAGTGTTTTATTTCGCACCAAACAATACGAAAGAAACCCTGCTTCCCACAAGTGTAGTGGCAGCCCTGACATTAGTAGTTACAGTCGTTTCAACATATATTGTATTTAGGAAAA
>JAQXLK010000111.1 GCA_029012085.1 Clostridiales bacterium | reverse complement strand
TTAATCTTATCCATTGCATTATCCTCCTATGCTTTTCTATTGGTAACAATTAAGCTTTCATGCACTGCTAAACTGTTCCTATTTTGTTTTTTCAGAAAAATAAGCCATAGGTATACCACTTATGACTCATTTGTCTAATAGATATAAAATTGTAATCTTCTTAAATCCATATACTAGGATAACAGAATTTTACTATTCTTGCAACTTTACATTATTATTTTTTTCATTTTTTCCTATATGTACGCACAAGTTTTTAATAGGAATATAATAAATGTCAATGTCACAGATGACAACAATGTTGTTACTACCACAATTCCGGATGCCAATACACCGTCGTTTTCCATATTTTTTGCCATTATATAAGAGCTTACTGTAGTTGGCGCACCTGTCAGAATCAAAAGCGCCACCATTTCTTCATTTCGAAATCCCATCCAAACAGCAACAGGAAGAAAAATTCCCGGAATCACAATCAGCTTAATCACAGAAGCAGCCAACGTAGGCTTCCATTTTTTTAAAGCTGCTCCGGTAGAAAACCCGCCACCGATGGCAAGCAGAGCAAGGGGCGTTGACAGACTAGCAACACTGTTAATACTCTTTTGTACGATTACCGGAAATTCAAACCGACATAAGGCAAAAGGAATCCCTAATACAATACCAATAATAATAGGATTTGTTATAATTCCCTTCAGTGTTTTCTTAATAACAGCCTTTTTATCATTTTCCCCGGCATTGGCACTACGCATCAAAACAATAACTGAAAAAATATTAAATAGCGGAATAGATGCCACAATCATCATAGGAACCAAACCACTGTTTCCGTATATATTCTGCGCAAAAGCAATCCCAAGTATCGCAGCACTTCCCCGAAATGCCCCCTGCACAAAACTTCCAATCATGGTTTTGTCCTTAATAAAAATTTCTGCACCTGCCCATGTCAAACCAAAAAACACACAGGTTCCAAAAAAGCAGAACAACACAAACTTCCAGTCAAAATCATTCGTTAAATCTGCTCCTGCAATATCTTTAAATACCAATACCGGCAGTGCCACCTTAAACACAAGCTTATCTGCCACTGCAACAAACTCATCCGTTATGAATCCTACCTTTTTCAACCACCATCCCAGTATCATAACCAAAAATACCGGCATGGTTGCATTGATACTGTACATGAAATTTTCCAACATCCTATACTTCCATTCCTCTCCTTACCAACATGAATGCACACGTTGTTTTTTCATAACCTATCTGCATAACACAGGGTGCGAACCTTCTTTCGGTTCGCACCCTGATATACTGTATTTTCTTTACAACAAACCTTCGTTATCTTCATCTTCACCAGACTGATCACTGCCCGTATTACCAATAATAAACAGAGCCACAACAACAATAATGGATACAATCATACAAACAGCAATCAGCCATGGTTTGGAAGTATCTCCCGTAGCTGCCATCCCAACTAAATAACTCAACATCTTAATCCTCTTTTCTATCTGCTTTCAACATTACAAATCTAGTCATCAGATTATGTTAACTTGTCATTATCCCTTCCATCACTCTTCTGGATGATAATTCTTTACCACATCCATATCCGGAATCGACTTGTCTGTCTCACTGACAAATTTGGCAACCTCTGAAGATGCTTTATGAATCGGAATATTTGTTCCTGCGCCTGCCACACAGCCTCCAGGACATCCCATTCCTTCTATCAGGCATCCATTCTTCCTACCGGCCTTCGCCAGCATCAGCACTTTACGACATTCATCCAGACCTTCTGCATGCTCAATGTGCACCTCTGTTCCCGGATAATACTCATTGATACACTCTTCAATGGCTTTTGCCACACCTCCAGCAACCGCATATCCACGTCCTGCTCCGGTTGCATCCTCTAATGGCTCTCCAACCCGGAAATCCGCAAAATCAATGTCTCTCGCAAGGAACATCGCATCCAGCTCCTCAAAAGTGATTACAAAATCCACATCACTTCGTACAGTTCTACGCATTGCTTCCAACTTCTTTGCTGCGCATGGTCCGATAAATACAACCGAAGCCTCCGGATGCTCTGTCTTTATCATACGTGCAGTTGCCACCATTGGTGTCAGTGCATTGGATATCTTATCAATCGTCTCCGGAAAATGTTTCTTGGAAAGCATCGCCCAGGACGGACAGCAGGAGGTTAATAAAAATGGAACCTTTCCTGTAGCCACTTCTTTTACATAATGCTCTGCTTCTGTCATAGCTCCCATATCTGCTCCCGCAGCAACCTCATATACACCTGCAAACCCAAGCTTTAAAAGCGCTGCTTTAATCTTATCCGGTGTTGCATCTTCTCCAAACTGTCCCACAAATGCCGGAGCAAGAGCCGCATATATCTTCCTGCCGGAACGAAGCGCACGAATCAACTGGAAAATCTGGGACTTATCCGCAATGGCACCAAACGGGCAATTCACCATGCACATACCACAGGATACACATTTTTTTTCATCAATCTTTGCCCTACCCAATTCATCACTTACAATGGCATTGGCGCCACACGCATCTGCACAAGGACGGCGTTTATGCGAGATTGCATCATACGGACACTTTGCCTTGCATTTGCCACATTTGATACAAACCTTCTTATCAATAACAGACTTTCCATTCTCCATATGGATTGCCCGAACCGGACAAACTTCCATACATGGATGTGCCACACAGCCTTTACACTGATTACTTACCTCGTATACATTGTGCTCACAGGCGTTGCATGCAGCCGGAATCACCTGCATAAGCGGCGGTTCATAATATTTCTCATCAATATTACTCTCTTCGATTCCCTGGGTCAGATGCACCGGCTTATCCTCCGGACGCAATGACATTCCCATGGCAAGACGAATCCGCTCTCTCGTAATTGCCCGCTCTCTGTAAATACTCTCACAATACTGTGGAGTATCTCCCGGTGTAATCTTATATGGAATTGCTTCAATATCATCAATAATATTCTCTGAATTATAGGCTAAATTCGCAACCTCAGTAAATACCTGTTTTCTAAGTCTTCTTACGTTTGTCTCTAATCCTCGCACCTTGCACTCTCCTTCTTTACTGACACATAGTACGAAATGATTATACAATAATCAGCAAGACTTTTCCACTTTATATTTTTTGTTTTTTTCCCGCTTTTTTCCATTTATCTCAAAAGGAATACATTCCTTCGGAGTCATCCAATAAATGCAAATCAAGACTGTGCACACTGCTACAATAATAATAAGTATCCTATGCCATAAAAAGATTGAAGTTGCTAACCCAACAAACAAAACCACACTGCCACACAACAATCCATACATATACTTTACAAAGTCGAAATAAAAGATTGACTTCGAAGCATCCCTTTTTCCTGCCAGCCAAAGAGTAAGAATACACATAGCAGCTGTCATTCCCAGATACCCCCATATACTCTCTGCATCCGGAACTTTTTTATAACATGCAAATTCCTGCATTTCAAAATCATAGCGCATCCACTCAAACGCAGTTTGACTGGCAATCTCATTTGAATCATTTTCTTCCGTTCCCCACTCCTTGCAACTTTCCTCTACAATTGAATAAAAGGAATCTTCAATCGGCTTTCCGTTATATAAAACCTCTAAATCAGGGCTCATTTCTCCATTATACAGCTGTTCCAATTCGATATTTTCATTTTTCCCTCTTAAATCCGATATCTTATCTATTAATTCGTTCTCCGCATTCTCCCATTTCTCCCAATTATTTACGAATTCAACATAAGAATATTCATCATCCGGCAACAAAAAATCTACTGCAAAATCTGATATTTCTGACAAATATTCCTCCTTTGGAAACACATATCCTGCCATACACAGCCCTGCCAGAAACAATGCGATTGCTACCGCTGCTCCAGCCACCTTCCAAACACCATTTACAATCAGTCCCTCCAAAAGACGGAAGACAGCCAGTAACATGAAAAGATAAGCTATATCTTTCAGCAAAAACGGAAACATGGCAGACCATAACCATGGAATCTCCACATGATATTTCTTTAGCTCAGATACAGCCACTAAGCATTGTCCGCTTCTATATAATACAACCGGAAGCATAACAAGTGCCATATCTGCCAGCAGATAAAATCCCTCCACAACTCTTTCCTTCACAGGGATTGTCAGTTTAAAGTCTCGTCCATAGGAATTTCGTTCATTCCAATAATAGCAGCATTTTATCACCACATATGCAATTGCAATAATAACAATATTTGCGGTATTCCTCAAGCATACTTTATTTAACACAAATGGAATAAACACTGACAACTCATAAGGTATCGCTTCATATGAATACCATATCTCTTCTTCCCAAAAATTATATCCAATCATTACAAGTGTAATAAGCACAATGGCGGTTGTGTAAAATTTCCATTCCTTCTTAAACAGCTTCTTCATGTCACTTCACCTCCCACTTATTTTCACTATTTTTTATACTCTGTTCACAAAATCGAACGACTGCAACCCCTATTGCCAAAGCAAGCATCATTACCACTATAAAACGACCCTTATTCTCGCGTCCCCATTCACTATAGCAAAAGGATGCCATATTCACAGCAGAGAAAATAACAGGCAGCCAATCCAGCCATCTGAAATAAAACCATCTTCCGGAAGATAATTCCCGTTTTTCCGCCGCAAGTACAATCGCAAAAATCAAGAGAAAAACAGCTCCTCCAAGCAACAGAACCGTACTAACAGTTCCCCCATCCTGTACATATCGAAAAAACTCATCCGGCAAAAGGATAATATATAAATCTTCACTCCAATCTGAAGACAGGTCGGCGGTTAAAAAAAGAACACTTAACCAAATCAAAGGAACAACTGCAATACCTGCTATTTTATTCCTGCAGATTACCATACCAAAATACAGTAATGAAAATGCACAAAACAGATATAACCCATAGCAAATTCCATTTTTCCACAACTCACTAGCAGCTTGCGCCGCCTCCGTACATAAATTCTCATTGATTAGGATGGCTTCTTTATTATGCATTCCCTGCGCGATTACAAACATACACATGGTAACAAGCCAGGATATAACAATGATTCCACCAATACAAAGATAATCATGCAGCACCAGCATTCTCTTCTTTACAGGCAGAAAGAACTGAAACTCCATTGTTCTTTTATCCATTACCGAACAATGTCGTATAAACAGTAAAATCACAATTCCCATAATTGCTACCCAGAAATTTAACAAGTCACTCCCATCTGCTTTTTCTATAAATACCTCTGACAGCTTATACAAATGAACAGTTTTCTCTTTCTCTACCTTTAAATCCATCAATATATATATATTATTACTGACCACCGGCAGCAATATGACACAAAGGGCTGTGAGATAAAACTGCCACGTCTCTTTTGTAAGCTTAACAAAATCCTTCATATCCATCCCTCCTGCTACTTCCCGGCATCTGCAGTGTTCAACTTTTCACCCTGCATTTCTTCCAGCTCCTGACCTTCTCTATTCTCTTCCAACACAACAAAAAGCTCCTCTAAGGAAATCTCCATTGGTTCAATAAAGCTTGCCCCATTTTTACGAAGCTCAGCCGCAAACATTTCATCATATTCCTTCACTACTAACGTATAAATACTGCCTACATTGCTAATCTTTAAAATCTGCGGCATCTCGTAAACCTTCTTCGATGCTCCGCCTTCAAAGACAACATTCAGCCGTATAAGCTCACTTTTCATATCCTCCATGGAAAGCTGACGATCTACCTTACCCTTATGTATCATAGTAACGGAATCACAAATTCGTTCCAAACCATCTAAATTATGGGAGCTTATCAATACTCCAATCTCCCGCTGTTCTACCTCATTAATCAAAAGCTCGAAAAATTTTGCCTTTGCCACCGGATCCAGCCCCGATGTCGGCTCATCTAAAATGAGATAGTCCGGTTCCTTTGAAACCTCCAACATAAAAGCTAACCGCATCTTCTGTCCTTTTGACAAAGAAGAAATCCGTTTCCCCACCGGAATTTTGAAGATTGAATTATACTCATTAAACTTTTTCTTATTAAATCTTTCATAGAAACATTCATACAGATGTACCATCTTTGTCACAGTATAACCTGCAATGTATTCATTATAATCTGCCACATACCCTACACGTTCTTTCACCTTTGGATTATCATAAATCTCCATATCATCATAAGTAATGGTTCCCCGGTCTGCTTTATAAATGCCGGCTGCACATTTAATCAGTGTTGTCTTCCCTGCACTATTTTCTCCAATAAGTCCCCGAATCTCCCCGGATTTCACAGTCAGACTGATATCCTCCAAAACCGGTATTTTGTTATATCCTTTATATAAATGTTCAATCTTTAACATACACTCATCTCCTCATATATATCCTTAACGAAATTAACAATCATTTTCTTGTCGTATCCCATCATTTTTAGTTCCATAATTGTGCTTGTTAGTTGCTTTTTCATCTCTAACAGACGTTTTTCATCTTCCTTCAGCTTAATCTCGCTTGCTATAAATGTCCCCTTCCCCCGAATCGTCTCAATCATCTCCTGCCGTTCTAATTCCTGATATGCCTTTGCCACAGTACCCGGAGTAATCTTAAGTTCCAATGCAAGCTTTCTTACGGAAGGAATCGAATCTCCCGGCTTTAAATAACCTTTCATTACATTTAATTTGACCTGTTCTATAATCTGCTCGTAAATCGGTTTGCTGCTTTTTAAATCCAGCGATATCATGTAAACACTCCTTTCTGTATATTATGTGTTATAACTGTACTACTCACTATAGTACACTTATAACACACTGTACTACTTGTGTCAATACACTTTTTTATTTTCATTTACAGGCTACTGTTCTATACGTTACTGCTGCCTATATATTATAAACTTATAGAAATTTCTTTCCTTTACAAAGCCAAAGTGCTATAATATAGGTTAATGATTATATCCATTAAGCAGTTTATAAAACAAAGGATATCTATTTTTTACTATTGGAGGGAATTATTATGGGTAAGAAGAAATCAAAAACAATAACAACAGGACAATCCGTTCGTGAATATAGCCAGGAAAGTTCACGTACAAGCAAAATCAATCAAATGGTAATGACAAGTATCACATTTGTTGAAATCTTATTGATTTTTGCGCTATTGGTTCAAACATTTGTTGTAGAAAGTGTTTATGGTAAATTAGGAATTATCCCAATTATTGTTTTAATAGCAGGTGTTGTAGGTAACACGATTGTTTATAAGAAAAACAGGAACAGCAATAAATTAAGATACAGTGTTTTACTGAGTTTTATAATCGGCTGGGGATATCTTATGTTAACTGGAGTTAACGTAATCGTTCCGTTTTATATCTATCCACTTATCATTGCTACCATATTATACCATGACAAAAAATATGAAAAGATTACTTTTTTCAGCATCTTAGGTATTAATATCGTACATGTCATTATCTGGTTTATCAGAGGTTATCTTCTCACATCAGCAGAAGGTATTGCCCTACTTAGTTCAATCGTTAATATTTTGATTATCATTGTCCTTCATATCACAGCTGTTCTTTCTGAAAAGTTTAACCACGATATGCTATATTCCGTAAAAGATGAACAGAAGAAGCAGAGTATTATGATAGACGATATTCTCAGAATTTCTGAAAGTGTAATGAGTGAAGTATCTGAAACAAACATACTGATTGATAATTTAAGAGATTCTTCTGATATTGTACATAGTTCCATTGAAGATATTTCATTCCGAACAAAAGAAACCGCAGATAATGTACAAGAACAGACAAAGATGACAAGTATGATTAGTGAAGCAATCCGAGAAACAGCAGAAAATGCCAAAGTTATGGTTGATACTGCATCTGATTCATCCAAGATGATGAAAGAAAGCATGAAAATGATCGACAACATACGTGATAATGCCGAATCACTAGGAGAAACTAATTCCCGCGTTGCAGAATCTATGGAAGAGCTTCAAAACAAAGCAAAAGAAGTGCAGCAGATTACAGATGTTATCTTTTCCATCTCTAATCAGACAAATCTTCTTGCATTAAATGCCTCAATCGAAAGTGCAAGAGCTGGTGAAGCTGGACGAGGATTTGCAGTAGTTGCAGATCAAATTCGAAACCTGGCAGAGGAAACCAGACAATCTACCGAAAAAATATCCGGTATCATTCAGGAATTAAATAATAATGCGCAGGAAGCAACTGAGATTGTTCAATCTTCTATTTCTGCAATGAATCAACAAAATCAAATGGTAGAGAACGCTTCTGATGGCTTTGTTGCAATCCAGAACAATATTGATGCATTAGCACAGCGGGTAACGGAAATCGACGAAAAAATCAAGAACCTTGTACAATCCAATAATACCATCATAGATAGTATTAATCATTTATCT
>JAQXLK010000110.1 GCA_029012085.1 Clostridiales bacterium | reverse complement strand
GCTAAATCTTCTGTTGGAAGCGCAGTATTGGCATATAATTTGTCTTTCTGCTTACGATATGGATATAAATACTTTACGTTCTCAAATGGTTCACATGGAACTCCTAACGTATCCCACTCTGCTCTTTGTTCTTGAGTTATTTTTTCATTTGGCTGATGGACATGAAGTAAATCATCACCCTTCACATTCATAACAATTATTGCCACATCATCCTTATACTTATGTTGAATTGTTTTCAACAAAAACATAACATAACTTGTTTTAGTCGCTAATCCGGATATACCAGATATATTCATGTGAGCGCCCTCAGGTCCAACTAAAAAGTCCCCATTATACTTAATAGGTACCGCAACATTGTTGCTCGCTTTCATTAAACCCGCTGGGATAGCTGTTTTATCATCAATACTATCCAATCCCAAAGCAATTTCTATATCATCATTATCGGCTGTATATACTGGCGATCCCTCAAATACCGGCATGAAATTCTCTTTCGTATTATGAATAACTGAAACTTTTGCATATGACAATGACAACCTTTTTGTCATAGGAGTACTATCCACATTCCCAAAATCTGAAGATACATAATTGCTAAGATGACCTGTACCGTCTGTAATATGTAGAATATCCTGTACAACACCGTAAGTTACAGAGGCATCCGTCTTATTTTCAACTCTAACAATATCAAAAGGACTTAAAATCGCATCATCTGAAAGCCAAAACTGAAAATCATCACAAGATGATGGATATTTTTCTGTAGCAGACACTCTGCCGATTAATTTTCTATTACTCATATCTCTATCTCCTTTATTAGCGGAAATTACGCTTAAAATTATTGATATAAACAAGATCACTCTCAAAAGATGCTTTGATCAATGTTTCTGTCAAATAAACAGGGTATAAATGGCTTGCCCAACGTTCATCTCTCCCATAACAAGTTGGAGCTCCTTCATTAAGTAGCCAAAGGGAAATATTGTCTACCACAGATGAATCTAATCCATTCTCATCTTCCTCAACAGCCATTTTTTCTACTTTAATAATCCCTTCAAGCGGCCCCGCAACTCGATTTTTGGGACGTATTCTTAAATACCAACATCCAAATTTACGGTGGCGACTGTTTTCATTTAAAAATACGGGAGTTCTTTGACCGTATTCCAATTTGAGTAATTCAGCTCCAATTTGAGTCCCACCACGTTTTCTTTTGCTGGAAGTTGGAAGCATAGGATCAAAACTTTTTGACACTCCAACAACATTATAAAACATATCCGCAAATTCCGGTTTCCCTGTATCCTGACGAAGAAACTGTAATGGACCATCCACAATAAGCATATGATTAGGCTCCAACGTACCTGAATTAACCATCTGTCCAAGAATATCAATTTCCATATCATGCATTATAGAATTCGCTTTAGCAATTGCTGCATTGACAGGAACACTATCTTTTGCTGGTTCAAAATGATATTTTATCACATCCAAATGTAACTCTTTTGCCATCTGGGTTTTAAGAATTCTCTGGCGAATTTCTTGAAAATCCACCTCATTCATTTTGTCACTCAGGAGCAACAAATTTTTTCTTTGAACTGATCCATATGTGTGCAATTTTTTATCTTGATCACGCTCTGTACACCCTGCTCTGACTTGAGCTACAACAACAGGATATATTTTCTTTCCTTCCAAAACCATATCGCCAATTTTATATGTCCGACGAGATCCATCCATAAAATAACTAAATCCCGAATATGTTCGATCTTCATTTATCAAATCCAGAGTACGTATCTTCTTCGACTCATCAGTTTCAAAGGGTTGCCCCATTTCTTTAATTTCATCATTTTCATCTTGATAAGGTTCTTGATAATAATGATCTAAATCAAGACTCTCATTCTGATAAAGTACAATTTTTCTTTTATCAAATATTTCACTCAAAGTAGGCATGACTTTGTCTCCATTTATCTCATAGTATTTTTAACTTTTTATTCTTCCAAGGTGCAATTTGGACACTTGGGGATGAATTTTTGATTCTTTTGAAATCTCTTTTAATAAATAATCCTAAAATAGTCCAAATAAACTTTATATTTATCCTGTGCTGTCAAACAGGTATCTATCAAATAACCTTTCTCATTGTTCCATTCTTTTAATCCACGGTAATAATACAATTTCAGGCTATCTTCGATGATAAACGGAACGATATTGTATTTCAGGCACTCCTTGAACATAATCAGTCTGCCTACACGGCCATTGCCGTCCTGGAACGGATGGATTCGTTCAAACTTCACATGGAAGTCCAGAATATCTTCAAATGTCTTCTCTTCCTTGGCATTATATTCTGTCAGCAGAGCTTTCATTTTATCGGCAACTTCTTCCGGAAGGGCAGTGTCCATACCACCAACTTCATTCGGTAATTTCTTGTAGTCACCAACAACAAACCAATCTTTCCTGGAATCACTGGTTCCGTTCTTCAAAATCAGATGCAGTTCTTTGATGAACTTCTCCGCCAATGCAGCTTTTGCATTATCAATAATCATATCAATGCAACGGAAATGATTTGCTGTTTCAATCACATCATCCACGTTCAGTACTTCATTTCCTACACCAATGGTATTGGTTTCAAAGATATATCTTGTCTGATCATGTGTCAGGCGGTTGCCTTCGATGTGGTTGGAGTTGTATGTCAAATCAATCTGTGTCTTATGGTAAATGCCGCCGGAATACTT
>JAQXLK010000109.1 GCA_029012085.1 Clostridiales bacterium | reverse complement strand
ATAAAGGTCTTTTAAATCGTATTTTATTCCATTTATTTCACATATTGTATTATTTAATTGTTTTAGTGGATAACCACAATGATTGCACTGACTAGATTTATCACTTATTTCTTTCCCGCATTCAGGACACTTTATTAATGCCATATTCGTATCTCCTAATCCTTTATCTTCTCAACAACTACACTTGTACCATTTGCCGAAATACCTATCATATTATTTGCAAACGTAAGATAATCAAAGTCTACACCGATAACTGCATTTCCTCCCGCTAATACTGATTGAACTTTTAATTTAGTGAGAGAAGATTGCTTAACCTGTCTCATCTTTCCAGAAAATGAATTTGATTCTATTCCAAGCAAATCACTTCCCCCTGCCATAAACTCACTAAAAAAGCCCGTACCAACAACCGATTCTCCACTTATGATGCCTTTATATTCAACAATTCTATATCCATCAAAGGAATATCCTGTAGTCGTCATTTGTTTATATGCTTTTTTCTGTAAATCTATTTGATATTGCCGTGCTGCTTCGCTTTCTTTTACTTGGTCAACATTAACCATAAGAGACTTAATATAATCCGTCAGATAATCTTTTGCTTCATCTGTCCTTGCATACTTAAAAACAATTTCTTCCCTAATATCATTTTGGGTTTTGCCGCAAGCTATTAATTTATCAATATCCGGTTTAATATTATCTCGAATATCATGATGACATTTCAAACATACCCCTTTATTGTCATCTGCAAACTCTCTATTGATACTTTCCATAATTCCTAGTCTTTTTCCACACAATGTACAAATAGCCATCCCTACATTCCTCCCTCATAATTCTTAATCTTCCGCAATCCCCCCGGAACATTTTATCTTTTAGTAAAAACATCATAATCATGCTTAACTGCAAATTCAGACATAATGTCTGGATTTTTTCAAAGAATCTTTCCTGCTCTTCATCCGGTAAATGCATGATACATTCCTCATAATAATCAAGATCATCACCAAATAATACTTTTAGCAATCTCTTCGGTCAAATGAAGCTCACTTGGCTTTGGTATTTCAATCTTCAATCCCAATTTCTCCTTAGAAAATTGGGACTCGGCATTCACCGAATCCCAAGATATACAATACAAATTATATTGAATAACAAAACTTATGTTATTGATCTATCTTATCTATATACACTCCCGGTATTGTTATTTTTCCTCCCATAGTAGATTGATAACTGATTGTTCCAACAGAAGTACCATAGATCATAATGTGGTCATCTTCAAGTACCCTTGATGCTACAGTTGATGTTGCATATTCTCCTAAAAGCACCGTGTTATAATCATCATTTACCGCCAATCTGATTTGAACCGAAGAATCTCCTTCTATAACTTGAATAACTTTGCCATAAAACTTGACTTTCTGTCCAATAAATTGATCCGGTGTTCTGGCTAATTGGTCATATGTAATACCAGTTTCATATCCCATAGCCTCAGCCGCCGCTTGTGCTGCCGCTTCTTCATCAAGTCTTGCTTGACTAGCGGCTGCCATTTCCTGTGCCTGTCTATCTTCTTCTGTTCCGTTATATTTTTCATGCAACTGATTTGCAAGGTCTATAGTATTCTGCCACTCCCCTTTTTCATACGCATTTCTAACATTAACCAATTGATTACTTGCCCCGTTTTTCAATTCATCATTTTCAAGAGTTAAAGAATTTACTTGTTGCTGTGCTTCTGATAATTGTTGATTTAAGGCTGTATTCTCTTCTTCTAATGCTTTATTCTTACTCATCAACTCATTTTCTGAATCAGTAAATCCCATGCAACCCATAAATAAAAAGACATTCAACAAAATTGAAAGAACAAAAGCACTTCTCATACATATTGTTCGTTTCTTCGTTCTATTCTTCTTTGCCTCCACAATGGTTCCCGGCTGTTCATTTACTGATTGCTCATTTTCTAAATGTTCTTCTTCCGAATGCTCAATTTCTTCTGAATGCTCAATTGTTATATCCTCTGGGTC
>JAQXLK010000108.1 GCA_029012085.1 Clostridiales bacterium | reverse complement strand
TGGAAGAATGCTGTTGGCCGGTGATGATGGTGTAAAAAAAGTAAAAGTGCTTTCCGGTGGAGAGAAGGTCAGATGTCTTCTTTCTAAGATGATGATTATGGGATCAAATGTATTAGTGTTAGATGAGCCAACCAACCATTTGGATATGGAGTCTATCACGGCACTTAATAATGGACTGATTAAGTTCCCAGGGGTGATTTTATTCTCTTCTCAGGATCATCAGTTTATTCAGACTACGGCGAATCGTATCATGGAGATTACGGCAACTGGTCTGATTGACAAGATGACAACTTATGATGAATATTTAGAAAGCGACGAAATGGCTAGAAAACGCCAGGTCATGAATGTGGATAAGGACGAGGCAGATAACTAATGAAAGAATTTAAGAAAATCATAGCCATAGGATTGACGTTTGCTATGGGTTTGTCCCTTTGTGCCTGTGGCGATAGCAAAAAAAAAGGAGACGGAAAAGCGGATATTTTGGATGAAGAGGCAATGGAAGAGAATATGCCGGAGGTGGAAGGAGATCCGATTTTTGTGTATTCTTTTAACGGGGAGCTTGGAGAAAAACTACAGTATTTTTATGAACTGTATCCGGAATATAAAAGTCGTGTAGAATTTGTAAATTTAGAACTGGGTGCAACCAGTAAGGAGTACCAGGATACGATTAAGCGCCTGATGAAAGAAGGTACAAAAAGAAAAAAGAAAAAAGTGGTGGAAGGAGAAGAGTTGTCAGAAGAAGAGATGGAAGGAGAACTTCCAAAGTATCCTTCTATTGTGGCAAATGATAGTATCATGGGATATTCCTTTATACAGAATGACTACTCTGTTCCGGTATCCTCCCTTGGAATAACGGAGGAGGATATGCAGAATATGTATCCATATACATTAAGTGCAGCAACTTTTCAGGATGAAGTAAAGGGACTTGCATGGGGAGTGACACCGGGAGCATTCCTATATCGTGTGGATATTGCAGAGAAGGTGTTAGGAGAATCTTCTCCGGAGGCTGTGCAGGAAATGCTGGCAAATTGGAGCGAGTTTCTGAAGGTAGCAAAGAAGATGAAAAAAGAAGGCTACAAGATACTTTCCGGTTCGGATGAAATTACTTATGCAATGTTGCAAAATAGGCATACAGCATGGGTTGAGGAGGAAAAACTACGAATTGATTCCAACGTTAAGAAATGCTTGGAATTGTCAAAACAGCTGCAAGAGGAAGAATATGCAGGAGATACACTTATTACAAGTAATGAACGCAAAACAAGTTTTGGGAGTGATGTGTTTGGCTGGTTTGTTTATCCGGGTATGATATATGAGGGAATGGAGACTGGTGGACATGCCGGAGATTTTAGACTATGTCAGGGTCCAAATCCATATCAGTGGGGGAATACGTATCTTACGGTTTCTCCACAGTGTCCGGATAAGGAACTGGCAGCTTTGGTTTTAAAGACGTTATGCTGTAATGAAGAGGTTCTTGCAAAGATGGCACAGGATGAAGTTGTGAACCATAAAGGTATTATGGATGAACAAACACAGACGGCAGAAGGACTTGAAGTGCTTGGCGGACAAAAGCCTTTGGAAATATGGACTGCTGTAGCAGACAGTATAGATGCGGAACGTGTTACACCATATGATGGGCGCTTTGATAGCTGGATTCAGGAATTATCGGTGTCTTTTAATAGGGATGAGATAGAAGATATAAAAAAGGTGTTTGATCAATTTAAGGACAAGGTGTCAGATACGTTTAACTATATTGTAGTGAAATAAGATAAGCCCGGAACGTAAGGAATTAATCAGTTCTTTATGTTCCGGGCTTTTTGGAGTTTATTATTAAAAAATTTTATAGATACATATCAGCTAACTTTTGGAATACCGGGATAGAGCGTTCTACCTTTTCGGTTGGAATACAATAACTGATTCTAAAATGACCGGGAACTCCAAAGGAATCACTTGGTACTAATAGTAAATCCAGTTCCTTGGCTTTATCAGAGAAAGCTTTGGCATCTGCTTCTAATGCCTTTGGGAACATATAGAAGGTTCCGCCCGGTTCGACAATCTCAAAGCCCATCTTAGTAAGTTCTGTAAAAAGTATATTTTTGTTCGTCTCATATACCGATAAATCTGCAGTGGTATATAAAGAATTGGAAACTGCAAGCTGGATAATACTTGGAGGACAGTTGTGACCGATACCTCTTGAAATTTGTCCAAACATATCTACAAGCAATGCAGAATCTTCACATGCCGGATTTACTGCAATATATCCGATACGTTCTCCTGGAAGAGAGAGAGATTTACTGAAAGAATAGCAGGTAATGGTATTGTGGTAATGTGCTGCAATAAATGGGGAGTCTACCCCGTCAAATACGATTTCACGATATGGTTCATCGGAAATAATATAAATTGGATGACCAAATTCTTCTTCTTTTTCGGAAAGAATCATAGCAAGTTTTTTGATGGTCTCAGTAGAGTAAACGATTCCGGAAGGATTGTTTGGTGTGTTAATTAATACAGCCATAACCTTTTCGTTTAACATATCCAAAAAAGCATCAAAGTTTATCTGGAAGGTGCTGATGTCGGCAGGAACTACCTTGAGCACGGCACCTGTTGTGTTGATATATGGCATGTATTCCGGGAAAAATGGTGCAAAGGTCAATATCTCATCGCCGGGTACAGTCACAGCTCTTGCTGCATGGGCAATGGCACCTGCGGCACCACTTACCATAAATACGTCATCTTTGCTATAATTCATATCGAAACGATCGTTTAGGGAGGTTGCAACAGCCTCTCGTACAGAATCAATTCCAAGGCTTGGAGAATAACCGTGAAGTTTTACCGGATTTTCCTCCTGAAGCAGGCGAATCATCTCATGGGTAAAGGTTTCAGGGACCGGTACGGAAGGGTTGCCGAGACTATAATCAAAAACATTTTCGTAGCCAATTTCTTTCGCTCGTTCACTGCCGTAAGCAAAAAGTTCACGAATAACAGACTTTTGTCCGCACATATCAATAAATTTCTGGTTTAACATAAGTTACCTCTTTTCGTTAAATAATAGTCAATATTTTTGGTGCGTCTTATGTATTCTAAATAGTACGCACAACATATATATTTTATCAAATCTCTAAAGCGCTTGCAATCCTTTTATGAATACGTTAGAATACGGTTATTATGATTAGCAAGGATGGAAAAAGTATGGAAGACAGAGTCGTATTGTGTGCATCCTCCAAGTACGAGGAGAAGTATTATTTGAATCCTGCATTTAATGGACTTCCGGATACGATTAAGGACGAGCTTCAGGCTATGTGCGTGTTGTTTACGGAAGATATTGGTGGAATTCTTACGATGGAATTTGATGAGGAGGCAAATCTTAATCTGGTAACGATGTCGGCAGAGGGAGATTTGCTGTATGATGAGATTGGCAGTGTGTTAAAGATAAAGCAGATTCGTAATGAAAGACGGGAACTTATGGAGAGCCTTGAGTTGTATTATCGTGTGTTTTTTCTGGGTGAATCCATTGAAGATATTGAATAAAAGAAGATGCAAAGGCAAGGGGATAAAATATGTTATTAGCAATTGACATTGGGAACACGAATATAACGATTGGATTATTTGATAAAGATGAGATTGTGGCAACTTTCCGAATGACAACAAAGATTCCGAGAACTTCGGATGAATATGGTATCTTTTTCAATGATATGTTAAGAAGCAGAGGTTATCAAAGAGAGGATGTAGATGCTGCTATTATGGCATCGGTTGTACCGGATGTGAACCACCACATTATTAATGGATTGATAAAATACTTTAATGTGAACCCTGTTGTGGTTGGTCCCGGCATTAAGACAGGGATTAAGATTGCCATTCCGAATCCGAAAGAAGTTGGTGCAGACCGTATAGTGGATGCGGTGGCTGCATATGAAATCTATGGTGGACCGGTACTGGTTATTGATTACGGTACAGCTACAACCCATGATTTGGTTTTAGAAGATGCAACTTTGGTTGGAGGTGTGACCTCTCCGGGAATCCGAATTGCGGCTCATGCATTATGGCAGGATGCAGCAAAGCTTCCAAAGATTGAGATTAAAAAGCCGGATGTAATACTTGGTAAGGATACGATTTCTTCCATGCAGTCAGGACTTGTTTATGGACATATTGGTCAGACGGAGTATATTATCCGCAAAGTACAGGAGGAGGCAGGACTTTCAGAGATGAAAGTAGTTGCAACTGGTGGTCTTGGAAAGATTATTTTTGATGAAACAGATAGTATTCAGTATTATGACCCGAATTTAACATTGAAAGGACTTAATATTTTATATAATAAGCAGCAATAGTATGAAGAAAATGATTGATTTAAAGAATAAATTAATACTAGCTCCCATGGCAGGTGTGACAGACCTGCCTTTTCGGCTTTTATGTAAAGAACAAGGCTGTGATGTTCTCTATACGGAAATGGTCAGTGCAAAGGCCATTTATTATAAGAACCGGAATACAGAGCCTTTAATGATGTACAAAGAGCAGGAACATCCGATTGGATTGCAGCTCTTTGGTTCTGATCCGGATATTATGGCTCAGATGGCGGCAAAGGTACAGGAGCGGGGCTATGATTTTATTGATATTAATATGGGGTGTCCGGTGCCTAAGATTGTGAATAATAACGAAGGCTCAGCTCTCATGAAACAGCCAAAGCTTGTGGGTGAAATTGTATCTGCCATGGTAAAGGCGGTGGATGTTCCGGTAACGGTAAAGATTCGAAAAGGCTTTGATGAAGAACATGTCAATGCGGTGGAGATTGCAAAAGTGGTGGAAGAAAGCGGTGGTGCAGCAGTGGCGGTTCATGGCAGACTTCGCAGTGAATATTATGCAGGTCATGCAGATTGGGATATTATAAGGCAGGTAAAGGAAGCTGTATCGATTCCGGTAATAGGAAATGGTGACTTGAACACACCGCAGGATATTATCAGGATGAAGGAAGAGACAGGATGTGATGCCTTTATGATTGGCCGGGGGGCAAAGGGAAATCCATTTATTTTCTCTCAGATGAAAACTTATTTTGAGAAGGGATATGTTCCGGAACGTCCGGTATTATCAGACATGGTAAATACTATGCTGCGTCATGCAGAAATGATGGTGGAGTATAAGGGTGAATTTACCGGTATTCATGAAATGCGAAAGCATGTTGCATGGTATACCACCGGATATCCGAATTCTTCCAGACTTCGTGATGAAGTAAATCATATAGAAACCTATGATGAACTAAAAAAGCTCCTGCTGTCATGGCAGGTGGAGGTGAAGGAATAGAAGTTTTCTATTCCTTCATGGATAAAATATCTTATTCATATCTTACTTCTACGAGAAATAATCCTTTCGCAGGCGCTGTATGTCCTGCAAGACCTCTGTCACAGCCTTCTAAAATGGCTGGTATATCTTCTGCATTTCGTATACCCAAACCGATTTCAATCAGGGTTCCGGTTAATATCCGTACCATATTGTATAAAAAACCATTACCGGTAAAAGTGAGATCCAGCATTTGTGAAGCTTCATCCGGCTCAATTCGGATATCAAAAATGGTTCTCACACTGGATTTTTTCATACGCTTATTGCTGCAAAAACTCTTGAAATCATGAGTGCCGGTCAGTAGAATGGCAGCAGCTTTCATGGCATCTAAATCAAGTGGTGCTGCAATATGGTGGGAGGTGTTTCTGTAAAACAGGTTCCCGTAGGCAGAGGTATCGATGTGATACTGATAGGTTTTACTTACTGCATTTAACCGGGCATGGAAACGTCCGTCACATTCTTCCATTGAAAGCAGCCGAATATCTTTTGGAAGATGTTCATTGGCGGCAGACAAAAAAGAGGCGGACTCTAGTTCCTGATTACAGTGAAAATGAAAGACCTGACCCAGGGCATGAACTCCTGCATCTGTCCGTCCGGAACCACAGATTTCAATAGTCTCACCAAGCTGCTTTGAAAGAATCTCTTCGATTTTTCCCTGAATGGTATTATTGGTGTTTCCCTGTTTTTGCCAGCCGTTGTAGCGTGTACCTTCATAAGCGGTGATACATTTATATGAATACATAGTAATTTCCTCACAATTTCATAACTTTCTTTTAGTATAACAGACGAGAATTTGAAATCAAGAAAAATGAGTAAGTTCTTTTTAAATAGCGCATGGAATAGACTGTTAGAAAGGGTATGGCAGCGGAAGGTGGAAAAGCCGGTTGATTATCTTTATTTAAAATGGGGTGAAAAGAACTTTGGACGAATATGCATAAAAGAACGCAATGTGGCAGGAATGAATACACTTGAGATAAGTTTTGTTTCATCCGGAAGGAAAAAAGGGGAAACGGATATATGGAGAGAGCAGGAAGCAGAGCGATGGAAAAAACGATTGAAAAGAAAATTGCGGCCTTATAATCTGGAATCTTGTGTTGTAAACGGAGATTGGAGATTACTGAATGTATTTGGTATGGAAAATGTCGGATTTAAGGCAAGAAAAAAGGAACTTCTTTCACAGGGGATGTTTATATTTAAGCAGTTGTGTCCTAAAAGGGAGAAGGGTATGAGAGGAAAACTGTTAATTTTCTTGGAGAGTGAGGCGTGGGAAACTCAGGAGATATATGACCTTTTATGGATTGCAAAAAACTATTACGAAGATATTATTTTGGCAAGTGAAAATGTATCTATGTATAAGGAAATATTGGCATGCCTGTTCGAAGAATGTGGGTTGGTTGTTACAACAATCAATTTGAGAAGAACAGGAATGGAAATATATGACAGTGCACTTTTTCTGGTTAAGAAATGGCAGTTGTGGTATTCTGAAAAAATCTGTTATCAGCGGGCTTATGTGGTTGCGGAATGGGAGGAACCTAAGGTGTGGTTTAGGCGGAAAGTAAAGGGAGATATGGTGACAGATGTACCGGTATGTTTTAGTGGTCTTTGTTATGAGTGTAATGGTAGAAAAATCCCATATCAGTTTGCAACTGATATATTTTATCAAAACTCTGCATTTTATGATAAAAAAGGAATTTCTTTCGTTGCTATTTACCGGTTAGAATGTTACAATAATAATAACTATGCTGGTTGTTAAATAGAATTGATATATGAATAATAGGTAACGATTACGATATAAGGAGGAGATACATTTGATATACGTGAAAGCAGATGATTTAAAGGTGGGGATGCGTCTTGCAAAACCAATTTACAACAAAAAAGGGATTCTTCTATATAGCCGTAATGATAAGATAACAAAACAGGGTATTGAAAGTGTAAAAAACTTTGGACTGATTGGTCTTTATATTTTAGAGCCGGCAGAACCGTTGCCGCCAATGAGTGAAGAGGAGATAGAATTTGAACGGTTTCAGACGATGGCTGTATTTAGTCTGAAGGAAGATTTGGATAATATCATGAATGGAAATAAGCCGGAGAATCTGATGAAACAGACAGACGAATTGGTGCGCCGGTTTGGATCATTATATCATAAAATTCATTTTAATCAGAATTTGAGAAGTCCGGAGGATTATGTATATAAGCATGCATTGAATGTGGCTATTTTGGCTGCTTTGATAGCAAATCGTGCAGGGTTGGGAATTATGGAAAAGACAGAGGTTGTGGTTGCGGCTTTGTTGCATGATTTGGGAAAATTGTCTTTAACACCTGATTTGTGTGGAAAAACGGAAAATCTGGATGTAGAAGAAAAGACAAAGATTGCAAAGGCAGTTATTAGCGGGATTGATAAAATATCAAATGCTTTTCAGATGCCATCAGGAGTAAAAGGAACGTTGATGCAGCTTTGTCAGTTTCTGTACCTGCCAGAGAATGCACCTGCAAAGATGAGTGATGCTGTGAAGATATTGCTGGTTGCTAATGCTTATGATGAGTATACATCCATGCAGCTGGGAATAGATCCACATAGTGAGGTGGAGGCTGTAAGAATGCTTATGAAGAATTCAGAGCTGTATGATCCTCAGATTGTAGAGTATTTGTTAAATAGTGTTCTGATATTGTATCCGGGAGTATGTGTGGAACTAACCAATTCTGAAAAAGGTCTTGTTATTCGTGAAAATGAAAAAAATATTTTGCGACCAATGATTTTAGGATTTAACACCAATCAGGTATACAATTTAGATGTTGATAGTGTTCATCGGAATATTCAGATTAAGGATATTATGAAGACGATGGATAATCGTATTAAGGTGGATCCGGAACGGCTGAAGGAATATATGTAAAAAGACTAAAATAAAAGGGATAGCATTGGCATATGCTATCCCTTTTGTTCTAAAGTATCTATTTGCTTTTACATCTGGTCATAATAATATTGAATGATATCACTTCTTCGAATGATTCCAATGAATTTATCACAATCGTCCACAACAGGTACAAAATTTTGTTGTAATGCCTTTGAAAGTAAATCTTCCATGTTTGAACTGGCATTTACCGTTGCGTAATCATGACGACGTGGAACCTCTGTTAAAGAGAGACTTTCTGACCACTTGAGCCCGACCATATCGTTGTGGCGGCAAAACCAGAGAATATCGCCCTCTGTCAGTGTGCCTATGTATTCGCCATCATTATCAAGAATTGGAATGGCTGCATAGTGATAATGTTCCATTTTTTCAAGGGTTTGTCTCAGCGAAAAATGGTTTTCCAAAAAGGCAACCTCTGCCTTTGGAGTTAAAAAAAATAGTATATTGATTATCGTCACCTCCTATTTTTAGACTCACAATCATTGTTTACAGTATATAATAAAATGACGTTGAAAACAATGCTTCAATTATTAAAAAAGTATGAAAAATTGTTTTCAAACCATTGTAGAGATGCTGAAAATGGTTGTATTTATAAAGTAGGTTTGATAAAATAGTACGGAATAGGTTTATCAGATGCCGGTATGGTGAGGATTTATGAATGGTACCGGATTGTCTGGCAAGATTTTGAACGTGCGAAAGAGAGGCCTAGTTATGCAGGATAATGTATTTAATGAGAATGTAGATTATCTTTATCAGGTTCAGACTGATTTAGAAGCAGTAGAACAATTAAAAAGAGAACTAACGGAATATAGTAACCAGGAAAAAAATCTAAAAAAAGCAATTGCTACAGAGGAAAAGTCCATTCAGGATGAAATTGTTCAAACCATCAGAAAACGTAAAAGTGAGATAGAAAAAGCATATGATGGACAGATTGATGCAAACAAAGGAAAGACGAGAAGTGTGCGTGCAAAAAGAGACAGGGCAAAATCAAAACGAGTGGATGCCCGTGTGGAGATGGAAACAGCGGATTTAACAGAGGAGAATCGGCAGCTGCAGGTAGAGATGAAGACACTGTTTAAGGCACAGCATGTGCCGGCGTTTTGTCGTTCCAGATTTTATTATTCTTTGTTCATGACAAAGCGTTTTAGTGAGATATTAACGTTGTTAGTAACGGTTCTTGCGGCATGTGTAGGGCTGCCTTCTTTGATGTACTATTTATCTACCCAGATATTTTTTAAGGGAAGCAAGTCGATAACCCTGTTTACTACGCTGACAGTGTCTTTGACATTATTGGTTTTGTTTGTCATTTATATTGTGATGCTGAATGCCATTAAAATTAAACATTATGATGTTCTTTTAGAGGGACGTGCCATTATTGATAAGATAGCAGCAAACAAACGTCAGATGCGTGCCATTCGAAATACCATTAATAGGGATAAAGATGAAAGTGTGTATGGTCTCGACAAGTATGATGATAAGCTTGCCGAATTAGAGAAAGAACTGAATCAAATCAGTGAAGAAAAACAGGCAGCGATGACACAATTTGAGAATGAGACAAAACAGCTTCTGACAAATGAAGTGAATGATCGACGTCTTCCACAGCTAGAGGCAATGCAGGAGAATGTAGAGGAGATAGAAAAGCAGATTGCATTGCTGGAAGATGATATTATGAACTCGGATCTTGCCATTACCAATAATTATGGTGCAGTTCTTGGTAAAGAATTCTGTACACCTGCAAAAGTTGCAGATTTGATTTCTTTAATGGAGGATGGGACTGCAGATACTGTTTCAGAAGCCATTGCTGCATATAAAGGGGCCGGAAGGTAATGCACGTTCAGAAGGAAGAAAATTTTTATTTGTAAAACACCAATATAACGCGTTTCCGATACAGTTTGCCAGTGTGACGACAGTGTGGAGACGGGTACTTTGTAATAAAACTGAATTCGGAAAACCGGCAACATTTACAATGCCTGTGATAGAGAGATTCCCTATTGCAGGCAGTTTTTTATTTACGCCCTTTCCGGGAATCAGTGGCGAGGTGCTGAGGGTTGCATAGCCGATATGCTCGGGAATGCCTAGGGAAGCATCTACAGCAATAATAAAGGGATTTTGATAAGAATGATATATATTTGAAATGGTTTCCTCCAGGTTAAGGGCGTGGACAGGGTGAGACAGTGTACCAAATACAGGAATATGTGGAACCATAGACTTTAAATAATCTCCAACCAATGGTCCTAAGCAGTCACCGGTGGCACGATCTGTACCAATACAAAGGACCACAATATGGTTTTTGGCTGCATTGCATTCCTGTAAAATGAGGTTCATTTCCCGGTTCAGTTTTAAATCAGCTCCATGTTCAAAAGCATTATAGTAATGAGATTTCATGTTGTGCCTCCTTTTGCCTCGTAAATTATTGTATGAAAAGTATGAACATTTTGTGCCTGGTCTAAACATGAAAATTACATTGTCGGATTTTCTTTGTTTAGACAGAAAAAAAGAATAAATTGCGCGCATTTTCAAGAAATACATGACACAATTAGACATGATAAGTATAGGAAGGATGGTATGTTACGGATAGTTCTAAAACTGTAGAAAGGGAATGAATCATGGTTGAAATTGTGTATAACAAGGAAGAACAAACAGAGGATAATGCATTTTCAGGTATTCGTCTGCCGAAAAACATAAGGCAGATAGGAATTCCAGGCGGAAATCGAAGAATATACATTGAGGATTATGTAATGACCTATCTAAAGCAGTTGGCGAATCCGAATTCAACGTTTGCAAGAGGGGCGATACTTGTAGGTGAATGTGTGAAGGCAGGACAGGATGAGGCCGTGTTCGTGAGTGGTGCTTTGGCAGCACAGAATCTGGAATTGGATTTACAGGAGGATAGTTTTTGTGGAGAGACCTGGAGTTATATATATCAAGAGGTGAAAAATTATTTTCCGGATTTAGAAGTGGTTGGCTGGTTTCTGTCACGTATGGGATTTTCAACGGAAGTGAATGACATGATTGTAAAACTCCATATGGATAATTTTTCAGGACCGGATAAGGTTTTGTTTATCATGGATGAACTTGAGGGGGAAGAGGCATTTTACATGACGGAAGGCGACGGACTTCGCCGCCAAAGTGGTTATTTTATTTACTATGCCCGGAATGAGGCAATGCAGAGTTTTATGATTGCCACAAAACAGGAATCTGAGGAGGAAAAGAGCCCGGTGGAACAAAAGGATGAGGCGGTTCTTAAGAATTATAGAAAAATAATGGAAGAACGGGCACGAAATGCAAGAATTGAGAGGATGAACAAACGGTTATCCGGCGCGTGTTCTGTTTTGACAATTGCTGTGCTGGCATTAGGAATTGCGGTGTTTAGTAATTACCAGATGTTAGGGAAATTACAGCATCGCCTAGAAGTATATGGTGTTTTTGCAATGGATTCGGAGCAGGATGAAGCAGAAAATAAAGCAGATGAGAGAAATGCAGAAGGGCATATACAAAAGCAGAGTGCGGGGAAAAGTATATCGGAGATTGCAGTGTCAGCAAATATACCAAAATATTATACGGTTCAAAATGGAGACACACTCTCGTCAATCAGCTTTAAAATGTACAATTCCGTGGGATATGTAGCAGAGTTAATGGAAGCAAATGAACTTGGTGAGGCGGATGATATTCGTGAGGGTGACCGGATTATAATTCCTACAGTGCAGTGAGGGGTGGAAATTTATAGAAAAGAAAAAATATGGAAAAGGGTGTAGTACCTTTTTAAAAAGTATAGTATACTATTAATGTTTGGAAAAGAATGTTGACGACAGAAGATAGTATAGTTTGAAAAGGTTGATTACAATGAAAAAAGATAAACATGAACAAGATATTCAAAAGAATAATGTAAAAAAATTCCCGTTTAAAGTGGAATCAAAAGGGAAGAATGTAAAGCTGCCCTTTGGTAATTCAAGGAAGGAAACTTTAGAAGATGTGGAGAAGAATATTTCTATGGAGGACGAGAAAGAAGATGCAGCCTTGGTAAAGGCTGTGGGGTCTAGGGGGCTGCTTTTGGTAGTTGTTTTAATTGCAGTGATGATTATTTTTCTGTTTATCACGTCTTCTAATTACAATAGTTTCGAGGTTGTTGAGGAGACAAGCGTGAAAAATGCAGCAATGGTAGACTATGTTCCATATCAGAAATCCTTATTAAAATATAGTAAAGATGGTGCTACATATGTCGATGCGAAGGATAATGTGGTATGGAATGAAACATATGCAATGAAGATGCCGGTGGCTGATGTATCCGGTGAATATGTGGCAATTGCAGATTTAAATGGAAATGATGTATATATTTTTAATACAGCGGGGAAGGTAAGTAGTTCTACTATGCCATATAAAATATGTGATGTGGCAGTTGCATCACAGGGAGAGTTTGCTGTTATTTTAGAAAGTGAAAACGAAAATTATATCAATATTTATGATAAGAATGGGGAACCGATTTCAGAGATTCAGACAACGATAAATCAAAGTGGATATCCGATGGATATCGATTTGTCAGATAATGGAGAGAAGTTATTTTCTACATATTTATCGCTGGATGGTGCATCAGTAAAGAATGGATTGGCAGCATATAACTTTGGCGCAGTTGGTCAGAATGAAAATGCAGACCGTTTGGTTGGCGGTTATCAAATGGAAGATACCATTGTTCCTAAAGTAGAGTTCCTGGATAATAATACCATCTGTGCATTTGGTGATACACAGTTTATTATTTATTCCATGAGAGAAAAGTCCAGTGAAAAGGCAAGGATTACTTTTAGTGGAGAAGTGCAGTCCGTTATATATAACTCGGAGTATGTAGGTATTGTAATTGCAAATGAGGAGAATGCAAAAGAAGGGGAAGAAAAAGCTCCTTATGTATTAGAGTTGTATAATACAAATGGGAAAAGGGTTATGACCAAAAATATTGATTTTGATTACGAAAATGTACGAATGACTTCGGATGAAATTGTCTTTACGGGTGGATCGGAATGTCGGATTTATACAGTGAAGGGAAATTTAAAATTTTCTTATGCATTTAAGAAAAATGTAGTGGATATAATTCCAACGGGGTATGGTAGGAGATATATTGTATTATATGATAGTGGTTCTGAGGTGATTCGTCTTACCCACAAAAGTGAAAAGGAATAAATATGAATAGTGTTTGTATAATAATTGGTGTTTTCTTCTTGCTATGCATTTTTGTGAACTGGGCAAGGGGACTGTTCAAAGCTCTTTTGTCTGTTGCAGGGTTAATAGCCAGTATTGCGGTTGCAGTATATGCAGCTCCACATTTGAGTGGCTATCTGGAAGAGAACACACAGGTAGATGAGAAGATTGCAGCTTATGTTGCAGAAAGATTAGAATATTCAGAAGTTGGAGAAGAGGTATCCCGAAGTGTACAGGTTGCGATTATTCAGGAATTACCATTGCCGGAAACATTAAAGGCGGGCATTTTGGATAATAATAATTCAGAGATGTATCATTTATTGGAAGTCGGTGGTGTGTATGATTATATTGCAAAATCTGTGGCGGTTGTTATTTTAAATGTGACTGTTTTCCTGGGATTGACAATTCTTTGCCGTTTGTTATTTTTTGTATTGTCAAGAACGGTGAAGGATTTGACAAAATTACCAATCGTACGTTGGATTGATAAAATTGGAGGCGGATGTTTAGGAGCACTAAAGGGCCTCATATATATATGGGTGTTCTTTTTAATGTTATCGATTTGCAGTACTTTTGAATGGAGTCAGTATATTATAGAGCAAATTAGTGAATTACAAATCCTTAAATTGTTGTATGACAACAATATTCTACTAGATATTGTGGGAGATTTAACATCGATATTGTTTCGTTAAATTTATTTAAAAAAATTTAAAAAAAGGTGTTGACATTGGTTTAACCCTGTGCTAATATAATCACTGTTGCGGCGCTGATAACAAAACAGCAAAGCAAATAACAACAGCATTGAGTATAAGGATGCAAAGTTGTTAAGAACAATGAAAACTGAATGAA
>JAQXLK010000107.1 GCA_029012085.1 Clostridiales bacterium | reverse complement strand
CTCTGTTCCTAATGTAAATGGACATACATCCGTAAGAATAACTTCTTTAATGCTATCTTTACGTTCCTTCATCGCTCCCTGCACTGCTGCACCTAAAGCAACTGCTTCATCTGGGTTAATAGAAGTGTCCGGCAGATTATGAAACAGTTTTCCTACAAATTTGCGGATAAAAGAAAGTTTCGTTGCACCACCAACCATAACAACACGATTAATATCTCTAAGTCGTACATTTGCATCTGATAGACTTCTTTTAATTGGTTGTCTGATTTTATCAAGAAGTTCATCACACTTTGCCTCATATTCATCAATGGAAAGGTTCATTTCATAATTATTCTCACCTATTCTGCAAGTCATAGAAGAAATCCGGTTCTCACCAAATCCTATTTTACACTTTTCTGCCTGTTTCGAAATATGTCTCAATTCTTTTTCAGTAAGACATTCCTTATCTATCTCTGGATTCTTATCAAAGAAAATCTGTTCAATTACCCTTGTGAAATCTTCCCCGCCTAAATAGTTATCTCCTGCTACAGCTCTTACCTCTATAATAGAATCAAACAGCTCTAAAATAGACACATCGAAAGTTCCTCCACCCAAATCAAACACAAGAAACTTTCCATTTTCCCGGTTCTGGTATAATCCATATGCAATAGCAGCAGCTGTTGGCTCACTGATAATACGTTCCACTTTTAAACCCGCTAACTCGCCGGCACGTTTTGTGGCTTTCCTCCTCTCATCATTAAAATAAGCTGGCACACTAATTACTGCTTCCGTCACTTCTTCCTGCAAAAAACACTCTGCGTCTTCTTTTAGTGCTTTTAAAATTAAAGCTGACAACTCTTCCGGAAGGAACTTCCTGCCTGAAAGTTCAAAAACCTTTTCACTTCCCATACTTCTCTTAAATACCGCTGCTGAACTCTCCGGATATAACAACATACGCTCTTTTGCTGTCTCTCCAACAAATACTTGTCCATCCTCATCTACACTTACCACAGATGGTGTCAGATTCTTCCCCAAACGGTTTGGAATAATCTTTGGTCCATCCTCCGTATAATATGCCGCTAAGCTGTTTGTTGTTCCTAAATCAATTCCTATAATCATATTGCAACCTCTATCTCTCTATCCTTCTTAACCATATATTCCATTCATATCTTTGGATACCATGAAAAACATATCTTTAAGTATATCATAGAACTACTCAAATTTCAAAGCGTCCGCATAGTCAACCCACTATTTTGATATCTGTTCTTTCACCGCCCGATTTACCTCTTTTGTAATCTTTGTTCCGCCTTCTTCCTCCCACTGTTTTACAAAAGAATCAAATTTATCAATCGGTGCCACACCGGTTACAATCTGAAGAAATGTATCTTTTTCTAATTCCTTTAGTTTCCACCATTTTTCCTTCATCGTAGGAGTTTCTCCAAAATAAACGGAAGGAACCTGATGTATGTCCGTCTCGTCTAAAAGTTTACATGCTGTTATTCTTGATGTATACGCTGCCCAATCTTCCACAGATGCCTGGTTTCCACTTTCTAAATAAGATTTGCAGGAATTGTAATAAGAGGCCTCAAGCAATTCTAATTCTGATTCCTGCATATCTCCCGCCATTACCTTTACCAAATCATTATAGCAGCGGGTAAGCGCATCCTGATAATCTACATTAATGCTAATTGGTCTGGCTGTAACATCTACATTCATCTGATAATACTTGGAAATTTCACTTGCGGTCTTATCTTCATAACGCAGATAATCATACATAACATTAATAATCTTAATGGCAACCTCCGGATACTCATAGCCTTTTCGTACTACCACATACTTATAACTTGGTTTCTGCATACAATAACTTACACTTCCATCCTCCCCTGTAGAAATCATATATGGCTGCCAGTCCGCCTTCGGGTTTTTACTGATTGCGCTCATAAGGGGATTATTCGGTGCCCACCATGGTCCAAAAAACGCGCCACATTTTCCATCCTCAACCAATTCAATCATATTTGTGTTAGTTCTCACCAAAAACTGTCTGTCAAGTATCTCATCTGTATAAAGCTGCTGCAGTTTCGCAAGAGCCTCTTTCACTTCAGGTTTTACGGAACCATAAGATACCTCGCCATCTTCCACAAGCCATTGCCGCGGATATGCACCATAACAGGCAAACAAGATATCAAGTTGATACTCATAACTATATCCACTCTCACCAACAAGATTTGTATCACAAACAAGCCCTACTGTTTCTCCTTCACCGTTATTTCCCGGATCTTTTTCAATAAATTCTGCCACAATATTTTCTACATCACTCATGGTCTTCGGCTCTTCCAGTCCTAACTTATCAATCCAATCCTTTCTTAGCCATAGCATGGTAGGACCATCATCTATATTTGTTTCCGGAATCGCCATAATTTTACCATCAAATGTCACATTATCAAAAAAAGATTCTCCATAACTCGCATATATATCTTTAATTCGCTCACTGGCACAATTATTATAAGAGTCCGTTAAATCCTCCACCAATCCGGCTCTTACAAGCTTTTGGACATCCTCTAAAGTACTTACTACCATTATATCCGGTATCTCTTTTGTTGCAATTGTCATTGATACCACATCATCATAATCTTCATATGCTTCAAAAACATCTTTGTTCGCAACATTTAGCATTTCTTTCAAATATCTCGTGTAGGCATTATTTTCATATGTATCCCCCTTCGGCATATTCGAATTATTGCTTCCCGTCATTTTTCCTAAAGTATAAGTAATACACTCCGGATACTTTCCATAAGGAGTTGTTCTCGCCTCTTCAAGTGTATTTTCAACTATACTTTGTCTTTCAGACGACTCTTCTATTGTCCCTGTTTTTTCACAGCCCATAACACTAGTACACAGCAACACACACATAGCTATACTTAAAACACATCTTTTCTTTTTCATGGCGATATCCTCACATTCTAGCATTGTTACATCTGTATCTGCGGAATACAGATTGTTATTTTTGTTCCTTCACCTTGTTTACTTTCAACAGTCAAATGATATGCTTCACCATAATAGAGCATAATCCGTTCATTCACATTACGAACTCCATATCCCTTTGACTCCTTTGTCAAAATAGATGCAGCAGTAGCTTCATCCATACCAATTCCATTATCTTCCACTGATAACAATATATTATTACCTTCTTTATGTCCTGAAATGGTAATAACACCTTCTCCATTCTCTTTCACATCAATACCATGATCAATTGCATTCTCAATTAAAGGCTGTAAAATAAGATTTAACGTCTTATATTCCAAAATATCCTCATCGATGTTCTTTACTACAGAAAAGTTATAATCATGCATCATAAGCTGTATTTCCAGATAAGAATTCATATTACTGATTTCGTCCCTGATTGATAATACATTTTTCCCCCGGTTCAATGCCGTCCTATAAAATGTTGATAACAACAGTGTAAGCTTACTAATATCTTTCTGATCCGTCTCTATTGCCTTCCAATTAATTAAAGACAATGAATTATAAAGAAAATGTGGATTAATCTGCGCTTGCAGCGCGCGCATTTCAGACTCTTTTTGTGAAATCTTTCCCTTATACACCTCATTTATCAGCTGATTAATCCGGTTAATCATATTTCCAAACCCACGAATCAGATTACCTACCTCGTCCTTTGAGTCGCTCGTAACAGTAATTTCCATATCACCCTGTTCCACTGCTTCCATGTTTTTGGTAAGCTTTTCTATATCATTTACCGTAGCCTTCGATAATACGGAAGCACCAATAATAGAAAATACAATACATATAACCATTACCACCAAAATAGCTACCACCAATGCCGCTACTGAAGCATTAATCACCCTGTTCGGTTTATAAAACCAAACCGTCCATCCGGACAACATCCCACAGCTTACAATCGTATATTCCTGACAAATCAAGTTGTTGTCTTTGATATCTTCGATCAAAAGAGTCCGTTCTTTTGCATCATTATCATAGGATAACTTTTCAAACACGATATTATCTGCTTCATCTACAATATATACGCCATATTTGTCACTGCTCATATATTCAAAGGACCGAAACAGTTTATCATAATCTGCCTCTATATATAAAATGGCTGTACTTCCTGCATTTTGAATCGCCGGCATTTTTCTGACAGAAAAAACCTGCTTCGGATCTTTTTGAACAATCCAGTTAATATTCCTGCTATTCGATGTTAAAACATCAGTACACCAATCTTGTTTTCGAATTGCATCTACTTTGTCAATAGTAACATCATGTTTAATAAGAACCGGATTATCAGCATAAATCGTAAGCTGTTTCACCCCATCATTAAAATACTTAACAGATGACAGCATAGGATCTAATACCTTTGTATACTGTTCATACATTTCATAGTAATTTCCATAATCATAAGTCAGCACTTGTGCCACCGTCTCATTGTAAGAAATATACTCCGAAAGATTGTTATAAATCTGAAGCTGATTATCCGCACTCATAACCGCCTGATTGAGATAGTCTTCCATGTTGTTTTTTTCTTGTGCAATCAAAAGTCTTTTTACTTCTGTGTAAGAATAAACACCCAAAATTAGCATAGGAATAACACCTATAATAAAGAACATGATGATAATCTTATGTCTTATTTTTGCATTTTTAAATTTATTCCAGAGCCATTTCATTATTATTCTCCCTTCCCCTGTTATTTCAAAATAAATGTTTAGCCCTGATCCCTGAATTTTTGAGGACTTACTCCAAAATATTCACGGAAACTCTGACAAAAATAGGACACATTTGGATACCCGACTGCATAACTGATATTCACAATCTTATTATGCGTCTCTTTTAACATTTCCTTCGCCTTTTCCATTCTGTAAGCCTTTATAAATTTACTCAGATTCTGACCAGTTTCCTTTTTAAATACATGGCTCAAATAACTTGGCGCCATGTATACCATATCTGCAAGATAATCTACACTGATTTCCTTATCATAATTCTCATATATATATTTTTTTACTGTCTCAATCTCTCTATGATTCATCTGTGGATTACAGCCAAACTGCTTTTCTAGCCGGTCAATATTCCGATTAACAATCGCAAGTACCTGTTCAAAATCAGACGAACAATAGAGTTGTTCAATCTCTTCATTTAAATTCTGTTCAGTCTCATACGACAGATTTTCATAAAAATCCTTCAACAAATTTGAAAAAATAAACTTTATGTAAACCTGTGAAAAAGAAGTGTTTTGTCGGTATTTGTCACACATTGCCGCAAAATGCTCTCGCAGACTACTGATATCCTTCATCTTAATATCCTGTTTCATCTGTTTCATAAGAACATCCTCTCCAATTCTGGCAAATACATTACCCTCTTCCCGTTCTTCTTCAAGAAAAACCTTACTTTTAGAATAATAAAATTTGATTTCCATTAAATCTTCCAGTTTATTAAATGTCGTTCCTATTTCCTTTAGAGCACAATCCATTCTATGGCTCACTGCAATATAACATCTTTTTCCAAACAGACTGGTAATTTCCTCTACTATCTTTTCCCCCACTTTCTGATAATCCGTTTGCATTGCATCCTCTAAAAGCAAAACACTCTGCTGTTCATTTAAATTCAAATACTTGTAACACCCTTTAATATTAGAAGACAATATTTCGTTTATCTCATCATTTACATTGCTAAAAAGAGAGTCGTTTGTCTCTATCAGCATCATCCTCGTATAACTGTTAATCTCTGATTCATTAAAATACTCCTGTGTTTTAGAGCGAACCGTATCAGCCTCCATTCCATTTACCAAAGAATACAGAATATGTTCCTTCATAAAACTATCAGTCTCAGTCTCTTTCGTTACTGAAATTGTCTGTTGATCCAGTTCTTTCAAAATCTTTTCTATCGTTTTCTTAAACTCTTCCGGATCTACCGGTTTAAGAATATAATCCTTAACTCCCATTTTCATAGCTGTTTTGGCATATTCAAACTCACTATATCCACTAAAAATAATGCTTTTCATTTGTGGATTTTCCGGACAAACTTTTTTTAGCAGTTCCATTCCATCTACATAGGGCATTTTCATATCCGTAAGTAGAATATCCACTTGATTTTCCTGTAAAAAAGATAATGCTTCTTTTCCATTGCATGCCTCAAAAATCTCCAGTTCTATACCAGCCATCTTTAATAGCATTTTTATCCCGTTTCGTTCAATCTTCTCATCATCTACAATTAATATACGGTACATTTTAGCACCTCTATCTTCCCTGAATTTCCCAATCATATTTTATACCTTAGAATATTTATCAGAAATTCCAGAATATTTCCTATAAAACAATATACATAGTAATATAATACCATATGTCAGAACAATTTGAAAACCTATTTTATATTTTCACCAGCGCTGAGGAATAAATTTGTTTGTTGGAAGCCAATCAACGCCATTTTCTTATTTTTCAATACTGTCCACCAACTCCATATTTTACACGAAAGTTATCCACTTCTGTTTCGTATATGCTACCCTTCTTGCTTTTTTTGT
>JAQXLK010000106.1 GCA_029012085.1 Clostridiales bacterium | reverse complement strand
CATCTGTATGGATATGGTGGAGATGATGCTCTTTACGGAAACAACGGAGCAGATGAATTGTATGGAGGCTCCGGAAATGACACACTTTACGGAGGGAATGGAGATGACCTGTTAGAAGGAGGAATCGGAAACGATACCCTTAACGGAGGCGCCGGAGACGACACTTACATCTTCAACCTTGGAGATGGGCAGGATACCATCCGTGAGAATGGAGACGGAGCCGACCGGATTCTCTTCGGAGAAGGAATCGAAAGTTCAGATTTGATGTTTGCAAAGGAAGGAAACAATCTGAAGATTTCGGTTATCGGACAGAATGATACTATCACTGTATCAGATTATTTCTACAATGATAATTATAAAGTGGAAGCCTTCCAGACATCTGACGGCAGTGTATTAGATTATACCAAGTTAAATGTAATGATACAGGCAATGGCATCCTTTGAAGATACCACAGGCATGATGTGGGAGGATGCTGTGGAACAGAAGAATGAACAGGCTAACGACATCATAAACCAGTGGTGGACGAAAGAAGCAATTTAAAAACAGAGCCCGGGGTGAATTACTCCGGGCATCTTTTAGCAGAGGATAATGATGAATATGAGTGACGAGAGAGAAAGAGAACAGGATACTGGTCTAAGCTGTCTGATTATGATTGCAGCTTATTATGGAATACCGGCGGATTTGGAAAATATAAAACATAATTATAACTTACAGGAGCGGTTTGCAGAAGAAGAAGATTTACTGCGCATTGCAAAAGGACTGAAAATGAGGGCAAAACATGTCAGTCTTGACGGTGAGCATATTGGGAAAGTAACCCTGCCTGCTGTCATTCGGTTACGAAGTCAGGAATTTGCAATTTTATTGAAAGCACAGGAGAATAAATTTCTGGTAGCATTCTGCAATGAAAGAAGTCCAAAGGTGCTGGATGCGGAAAACTTCAAAGCGGTATACAGTGGAGAAGGACTTTTATTTGTTCCGCGGAAATTTCAGGACAGGGAATTAAAATTTGGAATCAAGTGGTTTATTCCCACAATATTAAAATATAAGACACCGCTGTTAGAAGTGCTGCTGGCTGCATTTGTGACGCAGATACTGGGAATCTTTTCACCGATGATAACACAGTCGGTAATTGACAAGGTGCTGACCCATAACAGTCTGACCACGCTGGATGTGCTGGCGGTGGGACTGATACTGATAACGGTGTTTGAGAGTGCATTATCCATTGCAAGGAATTATGTGTTTGCCCATACTACAAGCAAGATTGATGTGATTTTGAGCTGCCGGCTGTTTAAACATTTATTCAGCCTGCCGCTACGCTATTTTGAGACAAGAAGAGTAGGAGATACCATTGCAAGAGTAAGGGAGTTGGAAAATATCAGAAGATTTCTGACCGGTGTGCCGCTTAATACCTTGTTGGATGCATTGTTTATCATTGTATATATTATCATTATGTATTTCTACAGCATCCGTCTGACGAATATTACTTTGTTATCCCTTCCACTGCTGGCAGGAATAACGGCAGTGATTACCCCGATTCTAAAGGAGCGGCTGGATGACAAGTTTAAGGCGGGGGCAGACCAGCAGTCGTATCTGGTGGAAACTGTGAATGGAGTGCAGACTATCAAATCCTTTGCGGTGGAACCAAGCATTGAACAGAAATGGGAGGGATTATTAGCGGATTATACGACGGCGAATTTCCGAACCACCATGCTTGGAAATACGGCTGGTGCATTAGCACAGCTTGTTCAAAAATGTTTTGATATTGCCATTTTATATTTTGGAGCAAAGCTTGTCATTGAAGGGGAGATGACGGTGGGACAGATGGTGGCATTTCGTATGTTATCCGGAAGAGTCAGCCAGCCGGTTATGCGTCTTGTTCAGATGTGGCAGGATTTTCAGCAGACATCCTTATCCATTAAACGTCTGGGAGATATCTTTAATTCCAAACCTGAGCCATCTATGCAGGGAGCGCAGACAAGACTGCCTGACATTACGGGAAATATCGTATTTGACAAGGTGAGCTTCCGATACCGGCCTGACGGCTCAGAAGTAATTAAAAATATGAGTTTCCGTATTCCGGCAAATAAAATAATCGGTGTGGTTGGAAGAAGCGGTTCCGGCAAGAGCACCATTTCAAAACTGATACAGAGGCTGTATATACCGGAAACCGGGCGGATTATGATAGATGGTACGGATCTTGCCCTGGCAGACCCGGTGTGGCTTCGAAGGCAGATTGGTGTTGTTCTGCAGGAAAGCTTTCTTTTTAATGCCAGTATCCGGGATAACATTGCATTGCAGAATCCTGCGGCTTCTATGGAAGAGATTATTTATGCAGCCCGGATTGCCGGTGCACATGATTTTATTGTGGAACTTTCTGAAGGCTATGATACCATGGTTGGAGAGCATGGAACCGGTCTGTCCGGTGGACAGAAGCAGAGAATCGCAATTGCGAGGGCACTGCTTACAAATCCGAAAATATTGATTTTTGATGAGGCAACTTCTGCACTTGATTATGAGTCAGAGAGTATTATTCAGAATAACCTGAAGCAGATTTGTAAAAACCGTACGGTTATTATTATTGCACACCGTTTGTCTACCCTCAAGGATGCTGATGCAGTCATGGTGGTGGAAAAAGGAAGTATTGCAGAATATGGAACCATACAGAGCCTGATTGATAGAAAAGGAATATATTATCATTTACTGCAACAGCAGCAGATGAACAGGTAGGAGAAACAGATGAAGAAAATAAATCAGAGAAAATTTAATAAACTGCGGACAGAGTTTCTACCGGAAGCATTGGAAATCGTAGAACGTCCCACAGCACCCCTTGGAAATATCATTATCTGGCTTGTGTTTGCGTTGCTTTTGGCATTTATTCTATGGGCCTGTATCGGAAAGATGGATGAAGTGGCAGTTGCCAGAGGACAGGTTACAGTGGAGGAAGGAGTGCAGGAAATACAGGCAGCAGGCACCGGCATTGTGACAGAGGTAAAGGTAAAAGAAGGCGATACGGTTCACCGTGGTGATGTGCTGTACTGTATGGAAAAAGAAATTGAACAGAAAAATATTGACTACAGTGAAGGGGAAATTGGCCTGCTGGAACTTAAGATTGAATTGTTGAGTGAGCTTTTAGCAGGAGAGGATATTACAGGATACCGGAATGACAGTTATGATACAGAACAGATGGAGATTATTGAAGCCATGATTTCTATGAATGAGGCAGACAAACTGTCCATAGAGGAATATGAACTGGCAGTGCTGACAGCCCAAAATCAATATGCGCTTGCTGATGGTAACCTGGAAAGCGGGCAGACAAAGACAGACTATTTAAAAGAGCAGAAAGGACTGCAGGAAGAATCGAATCAGCTTGGAAGTACAGCCGAAATTGAACTGGAAATGCTGCAGGATAATTATGAATATGCAGCTGCAGAAGCAGAAAAATATAAGAAGCTTTATGAAGCCGGTGCGAAATCAAAAGCGGAATGGGAAGAAAAAAAGAATGAGGCGGATAATCTGGAAAAGCAGATTGCCATGAAAAAAATAGATGTTCAGAATGAAGCTTTGTCGAAGGAAAGTGACAGCAAAAGCATATCCTATCAGATTGAGGAAAGTAAAAGTGAGTTCCAGAACCAGAAAGGAACTGTGGAAGAGAGAAGACAAAATTATGAAACTGCGGTAAAGAATCTGGAATCTGTGAAAAATCAGCGGAATGAGAAGCTTTATGAGATGAAACAGCAGTACATTGGGGAATTGAAGCAGTATGATGTTCAGATTGCAGAACAATATAACCAGTATGAGAATAAGGATATTGTTGCATTTTACGATGGAGTTGTAAAGTCTTTAGAGATAGAGAAAGAAGGTGCCGTTGTGACGGCGACACAGGTAGTTGCAGAAATCATTCCGGATTCAAGTGCGATGATTGTAGAAACAGAGATTTCAAACAGTGACATTGGGTATGTAGAAATTGGGCAGGAGGCAGATATCAAAGTAGATACATACGACTATCAGAAATACGGAAAGCTTAGAGGAACTGTAGTATATATCAGTCCGGATGCGACAGAAAATGAACAGATGCAGAAAGTGTATAAGGCAGAAGTGGTAATAGCCGATGACAGCAGCAGGGAATGGCAGGTATCCCAGGGAATGCAGTGTACGGTTGAGATAAAAACCGACCAGAGAAATATCATTGATTTTTTCTTAGAACCATTGACAGATGCTCTGGATAGAGGTTTAAAGGAAAGGTAGGGAGCAGCGGAATGAACAGAAGGAAAGTGATATTATTTTTATCGATTATCATGGCCGGAGTTATTGTGACTGGACAGTTTGCCGCTAGTGCAAATGGAATTGGGATAACGGAGGAACTGACAACACAGGCAGCGCAGGAAGATTCAGCGGAACCGGAAGTACATGAAGATTCATCTTCAGAAATCCCTACAGAGACTGCAGGAGACAATATGAGAGAAATGGTTGAGGAGAAGACAGAAAATGGAAAATTGGATGGGGGCGGAAAAGAGGCTGAAGAAGATGCAGTGACGGAGAAGCCGGAAGATACCGGAGTGGTTCACTCAGATGAAGGCGAAAACAATAATGTAGCGAATCAGGTGGAAGATGATACAGAAAAACAGAAGGAAGATGAGGAAGTTATATCGGGCAGTCTGTATGAAAAGGGACTGATATACTATCTGAACCGTTATCAGTATGATTGTGAAATTGTTTATTTACAGTCTTATCTTGAATATGTGAATTTAGAGGTGGCGGCTTGTGAAGAAATGTATAATTTGGGAGAAATGACAGCCGCAGATGTAAAATCTTATCAGGCACAGCAGACATCTATAGAGGCGCAGATAAAGGTAGCAAAGAATCAAAGCAACTATAATAATCTGTTTTTAAAGGAAAACAATCTGGATTACAACGATTATGTAATTCAAGAGGCGAAGAATGTGGAAAATATAGATTATTACATCGAACAATATCCGGCAAAAAATCATATGACTATGGCAGGTTATGTCACAAGCTATAATAATGCTTTAGCATACATAGAGGCAAAGAAGATGGAGATAGAGTCCTTGACAATGAAAATGGATTCTGCAAAGCTTCTTTATGAAGCAGGAGAACTTTCGAAACTGGAATTAAAGCAGCAGGAAACAGCGCTTGCGAAAGCACAGTATGAGTTGGAACAATACTATGTGGAGATGAATGTGGCATACATTAATCTTATTACTTATTGCAAGTAATAGAAAGTGAAAAGAAAATATTTACTCAAGTGGATTGTTGTGTTATAGTACCCCATAAGATTTAATATTTTTTGTAATAAGATAAAGCGGAATACAATAAAACGCTGACAGCAATGATATGGAAGGAGAAAAAACTATGATGAATCCAGCATCTATGATGAAAATTATGCAGGCAAAGAATACCTTTGAGGCAAATCATCCAAAGTTTATTGCCTTTTTGAAGGCAGTATTTGCCAGCAAGATTGAGGAAGGAACAATTATTGAAATTAAGGTGCAAAAGCCTGGTGAGGAGCCGCTGCTTACGAATATTAAGGTGAAGCAGTCTGATCTTGAGCTGATGCAGGAACTTAAGAATATTTCAATGTAAAATTTAATGTGTTTGGATTTGTTGAGGCGAGTTCTGATGCAAGAGCATAAGAAAGAAAAGGCGTATTCGTGAAATTACGGATATGCCTTTCTTGTTTTTTGGGGATAAAAATAGGTTGACAAAAAATAAACATATGAATATAATTAGATATGTACAAATGAATGAATGTAAAAATATTGTGCGAGGTGATGATATGGCAAATAATGAAAAGAACAATGAATTTTTAGCAGCTCATGAGGATGTGGTAAAGCGTGTGTTGGAGAGTCAGCCGGCAGAGGAGGTTTTATATGACTTGGCAGAGCTATTTAAGGTGTTTGGAGATTCCACAAGAATCCGGATTTTATATGCACTGATTGAAAGCGAACTCTGCGTGGGAGATATCGCCCAGTTGTTGAATTTAGGACAGTCGGCGGTAAGCCACCAGCTAAAGTTATTAAAAGATGCAAAGCTGGTAAAGTTTAGAAGAGAAGGCAAGGTTATATTTTATGCATTAAATGACGACCATGTGCGTACCATTTTAAATATGGGTATGGAGCATATTGAGGAGTAAGCTTAAGAAGCTTTTTGAATAAGTAGTTTTATTTTAGGAAGAGAGGTTGATATTATGAAGAAGACATATAACGTAGAAGTAGATTGTGCCAATTGTGCGGCAAAGATGGAGGAGGCAGTGAAAGCAACTCCGGGTGTAAAGGATGCTGCGTTAAGCTTTATGACACTGAAGCTGAAGGTGGAGTTTGAAGAGGGTGCAGATGTAGATGCCGTTATGCAGGAAGCTGTAAAAAACTGCAAGCGGGTAGAAGATGACTGTGAGATATTCCTGAAGTAAAAGGAGAATAGGAGTGAGAGCAATGACTGCAAAGCAGAAGAAAGTATTATTCCGTATTATTGCAGCAACCATTTTGTTAATTGCCATTGCTGCTGGCTGTTCTGTATGGGAGCTGAATGTGTGGATAGAGGCAGCCCTTTATATGATTCCCTATTTGGTAATCGGCTATGATATTTTGAAAAAAGCGGGAAAGGGAATATTAAAGCGGCAGGTATTTGATGAGAATTTTCTGATGGCGGTGGCTACCGTAGGAGCCATGCTGCTTGGGGATTTTCGTGAGGGCGTGGCGGTTATGCTGTTTTACCAGATTGGTGAGCTGTTTCAAAGCTGTGCGGTGGGGAAGAGCCGCCGCAATATTGCCGCCCTTATGGATATTCGTCCTGACTATGCCAACGTAATGGTGGATGGAAAATTAGAACAGGTGGATCCCGATGATGTGGAAATTGGTACAGAAATTATAGTGAATCCTGGTGAAAAAGTACCCATTGATGGTGTGATTACGGAAGGAAATACAACGCTCAATACCAGTGCTCTGACTGGAGAAAGTGTACCACGGGAGGCAGAGTGTGGAGATGAAGTGATTAGTGGCTGCATCAACATGACAGGTGTGATTAAGATTCGGACAACGAAGGAATTTGGCGAGTCTACGGTGTCTAAGATTCTGGATCTGGTAGAGAATTCCAGCATGAAGAAAGCCCGTTCGGAAAACTTTATTACCAGATTTGCAAAGTATTATACGCCCGCTGTCTGTTATAGTGCTTTAGCCCTTGCAATCCTTCCTCCGGTTGTAGGCCTGATTATGGGAAATCCTGCAAACTGGGGTGACTGGGTTATCCGTGCACTGACCTTTTTGGTTATCAGCTGCCCGTGTGCGCTTGTTATTTCCGTTCCGTTAAGTTTCTTCGGTGGAATTGGCTGTGCGTCAAGCAATGGTATTCTTGTAAAGGGTTCTAACTATTTAGAAACGTTATCTGGCACAAGGTATATCGTATTTGATAAGACGGGAACTCTTACGAAGGGCGTATTTGAAGTAAATGGAATCTTTCCGGCAAATGGATTGGATAAAGAACAGCTGTTATATTATGCAGCTCATGCGGAAAGTGCATCCAGCCATCCAATCAGCATGAGTCTTAGAAAAGCATTTGGAAAAGAGATAAATTTAAATCAGGTAAGCAGCATTGAGGAGTTGGCAGGGCTTGGTGTTCAGGCTGTTGTAGATGATAAAAAGGTTGCAGCAGGAAATGCAAGACTTATGAAAGAAAGTGGCTGTAACATTACGGAAGAACATGATGAGGGAACGGTTGTCTATGTTGCAGTGGATGGAGTATATGCCGGCTGCATTACCATTGCAGATGTTATCAAGGATACAGCAAAACAGGCTGTTTTGGAACTTAAGAAAAATGGAATCCGGCAGACGATTATGCTTACCGGTGATGCCAAAAAAACGGCTGACAGGGTAGCTGCTGAAATCGGGATAGACAAGGTGAAGAGTGAACTTCTTCCGGCAGACAAGGTATCGGAAGTGGAAAAGCTGTTAGAACAAAAGGGAGAAAAGGAGAACCTTGCTTTTGTAGGGGATGGAATCAATGATGCTCCGGTACTTTCCAGAGCAGATATCGGAATTGCCATGGGCGCATTAGGTTCAGATGCAGCAATTGAAGCCGCAGATATTGTATTGATGGATGATGATCCTGCAAAGATTGCACTGGCAATGAAGATTTCTAGAAAGACATTGCGTATTGTAAAGGAAAATATCGTATTTGCACTGGCTGTCAAAATTATTTGTCTTGTGCTCGGTGCACTGGGAATTGCCAATATGTGGCTTGCCATATTTGCAGATGTGGGAGTTATGGTGATTGCTGTGCTGAATGCAACCAGAGCTTTAAGAATTAAGTAACGATTATATCAATTAGATTGTGGAAATCAGGAGACAGCTCTGTTATAATAAACATCTATGACATAAAAATGATATGGAGGAAATTATGAGTAAAGAAAAAAAGCGAGGAAATTTTACAGGAACACTGGGTTTTGTTATGGCTGCAGCGGGGAGCGCAGTAGGGCTTGGCAATATCTGGAGATTTCCTTATTTGGCAGCAAAGGATAACGGAGGTGTGTTCATTTTATGCTATATTGTGCTGGCACTGACCTTTGGATTTACGTTGCTTACCACAGAGATTGCAATTGGAAGAAAGACGGCACAAAGTCCCCTTACTGCGTATGGTAAGCTGCACAAAAAATGGAAAGGAATTGGCATACTTGCGTGTCTGGTACCGATTATTATTTTGCCATATTATTGTGCAATTGGTGGCTGGGTAATGAAATATTTCTTTACTTTTGCGAAAGGAGATGGAATTGCGGCAGCAAAAGACGGTTATTTTACGAATTATATAACAGGGATATGGGAGCCGGTTGTTTGGATGCTGGTGTTCCTTGGGTTGACAGCATTTGTTGTGTTTGCAGGTGTGGATAAGGGAATCGAAAAGTATAGTAAGGTTTTAATGCCAATTCTGTTGGTTTTAGTAGTGGGAATTGCAGTTTATTCTTTGACAATCCGTCATACGGATGAAGCAGGAATCACCCGTACAGGACTGCAGGGACTTAAGGTTTATCTGATACCGGATTTTACGGGAATGACGATAAAGGATTTTCTGATTGTGGTAATGGATGCTATGGGACAGTTATTTTTCTCCATCAGTGTGTCAATGGGAATCATGATTGCCTATGGTTCTTATGTGAAGAAAGATGTGAATCTGATGAAGTCCATTAATCACATTGAATTTTTTGATACACTTGTTGCATTACTTGCAGGACTTATGATTGTACCGGCAGTGTTTACTTTCATGGGAACTGAAGGAATGTCAGCGGGTCCGGGACTCATGTTTGTATCTTTGCCAAAGATATTTAAGGCAATGGGAACGGCTGGAACATTTATTGGTTTTCTCTTCTTCCTGATGGTGGTATTTGCTGCAGTGACCTCTGCTGTGTCTGTCATGGAGGCAATTGTTTCCAGTATGATGGATGGCTTTCATTTATCCCGTAAAAAGAGTACGGTGCTTGTGACATTGTATGCACTAATTGGTGGGTGTGTAGTATGTTTTGGTTATAATCTGTTATACTTTGAAATACATCTGCCAAATGGTTCAGTTGGACAGATTTTAGATGTTATGGATTATCTCAGTAATAACTGTCTGATGCCGCTTGTGGCACTGCTTACCTGTATTCTCATAGGCTGGGTAGTGAAACCGAAGACGATTATTGATGAAGTATGTCTTGGCGGATTTACATTTAGACGGAAAACGCTTTATATTGTGATGATAAAGGTGATTGCACCGATATTGTTGGTTGTATTATTGCTACAGTCCGTTGGTGTGTTTACATTGTTTCAATGATGAATGAAAAGATACGGAAAATGACATGCTAAAGACAAAATGTGAAAATATATGGAGGCAGTAACATGAAGACGTTAGAAGAAGTACGTGAGTTTTTTAAAAAAGATCAATATGCCATGGAAAGTGGTGTGGTGATTGAAGAGGTGCAGGATGGTTATGCAAGGTGTGTAATGGAGCTTAATGAACATCATAAAAATGCAATGGGAGCCGTTATGGGAGGAGCTATTTTTACGTTAGCTGATTTTACATTTGCAGTGGCTTCCAACTGGAATAAGGGACCATATGTATCCCTCACTGCACAGATTACCTATCTTGGAAAAACAAAAGGAAACAAGCTGATTGCAGAGGCAAAGCTGATGAAAGAAGGCAGAACGACCTGTTATTATCTTGTGGAAATAAATGATGATTTGGGTAATCAGGTTGCACATGTGACGATGAGTGGTTTTGCGGTGTGAGAAAGTAAAATAATTGAAAACAATAATTGATAAGTGTAGTTGTGTGATATGATATGCAGTTACACTTATTTTTTTACTTTATAGGCACCATATTCACGCACGAGAAAATAAAAAGCAAACTTGTTGTTCAAACAGGTATAAAATATTCAGCTTGCCAATACACTGGTAATGTGATATATTATTTTTAGTTAGACTTAACTAACTAACAAACATAAGAGAAGGAAGAAAATATTTAGAAATCAGGTGATAGAATGAACAGAAATGTAATGTTTGGATTGCTAATACCATTTTTAGGGACTGCTCTTGGTTCTTCTATGGTATTTTTTATGCGGTCAAAAATGAATAGTAAAGTGGAGAAAATGCTGCTTGGCTTTGCTTCAGGAGTAATGATTGCAGCATCGGTGTGGTCTTTGCTGATTCCTTCTATTGATATGGCAGCAGAGCAGGGAAAGACTGCATGGATTCCTCCGGCAGTGGGCTTTTTATTGGGAATGGGTTTTCTACTTTTGTTGGATAGTCTGGTTCCTCATTTGCATATGGAAAGTGACGAGCCGGAAGGAATACAGGTGGCTTTAAAAAAAACAACAATGCTTGTCCTTGCGGTAACCCTTCATAACATTCCGGAAGGAATGGCGGTGGGAATTACTTTTGCGGGGGCATTGCTTGGCAATGAACAGATTACGCTGGCGGGAGCTTTTGCATTAGCGATTGGTATAGCGATACAGAATTTTCCGGAAGGAGCTATTATTTCCATGCCGCTTCGAAGTGAAGGCGCTACAAGAAAGAAGGCATTTTTTTATGGAATGTTGTCTGGTTTAGTGGAGCCGATTGGTGGTTTTTTGACAATTTTGCTAGCTAGCCTGGTAGTTCCGGTGTTGCCGTATCTATTGTCCTTTGCAGCAGGTGCAATGATTTATGTTGTGGTGGAGGAGTTGATTCCGGAGGCACAGGAAGGGGAGCATTCTAATATTGGAACCATAGGTGTAGCACTTGGCTTTGTATTGATGATGGTGCTTGATGTGGCATTAGGATAACATTTTTCGTTAATTAAACTTTATAATTAGGATAAAGAAAAAGGATTGAGGAAGTAACAGAAATAGTCTGTTGCTTCTTTTTTTGCTTTATGGAATAAAATTAGAGAAAAATGTGCAATATTTATCAAATGAAAGGAGATGATAGCATGGACTATTTAGAGATTGAAAAAGTAATTGGAAGAGAAATATTGGATTCGAGAGGAAATCCTACTGTGGAGGCAGAAGTGTATTTAATAGATGGAACAGTGGGAAGAGGAACGGCTCCTAGTGGTGCATCTACAGGCGAATTCGAAGCCTTGGAGCTTAGGGATGGAGAGAAAGGAAGATATCTTGGGAAGGGCGTGTTGAAAGCCGTTGATAATATTAATACCATTATTAATGATACAATTTCCGGAATGAATGCAGCAGATATCTATGCCATTGACAAGGCAATGATAGCAGCAGACGGAACAAAGGATAAATCAAAGCTGGGTGCTAATGCCATATTAGCCGTATCTATTGCCTGTGCTAGAGCAGCATCAATATCACTTGATATGTCATTATTTAAGTTTTTAGGAGGACTTTCCGGTAATTGCATGCCGGTGCCTATGATGAATATCTTAAATGGCGGGGCACATTCGAAAAATTCTATAGATTTTCAGGAATTTATGATTTTACCGGTAGGAGCTTGTTGTTTTAAAGAAGCCCTTCGAATAGGAACAGAAGTGTATCATTCTTTAAAAAATGTGTTGGACGAAAAAGGCTTGTCAACAGCTGTAGGTGATGAAGGAGGATTTGCACCGGATGTAGATAGTGTGGAAGAAGTTTTAGATATTCTTACAGAGGCTGTTAAACGCGCAGGATATGAGTGTGGAACGGATATCTGTTTTGCACTTGATGTGGCAGCCAGTGAGTGGAAGCCTAAGGATGAGTCTGGAATGATGGCTTCTGAGCATAAGATTACGGGGCAAATTAGTTATCATTTACCAAAGTCGGGAAAAGAGTATACGTCAGATGATTTGATTGAAATGTATAAAAATATGGTGATGAAATATCCGATTATTTCTATCGAAGATCCTTTGGATGAAGAAGATTGGAATGGATGGAAGAAGATTACAGCAGAGCTTGGAGACAAAGTGCAGCTTGTAGGAGATGACCTGTTTGTAACGAATACGGAACGATTATCAAAGGGAATTAAGGAAAGTTGTGGGAATTCGATTCTCATTAAATTGAATCAGATTGGCTCTGTATCTGAAACAATAGAGGCAATCAAGATGGCGCATAAGGCAGGATATACAGCCATTTCTTCTCATCGTTCCGGTGAGACGGAGGATACCACAATAGCGGATTTGGCTGTGGCACTGAACACCTGTCAGATAAAGACTGGGGCACCGTGCAGAAGTGAGAGAATAGCTAAGTATAATCAGCTTCTTAGAATTGAGGAAGAACTTGGCGAGGCAGCAGTGTATCCGGGAATGAAAGCGTTCCATGTGAAGTGGTAGATATTACAAAAGAAAATTTTACGATTAAATACAAAATTTTATAAAATTCGTGTAAAATTTTAGTTAGTTTTAAGGTTGTATTTTTTTTCTCAAAGTAGTACAACATAGATAGCACAAAGAAATGCAGTGAATGGGACACGTTATAACCCCAACTTTTTTACAGAGAGCCGCTGGTTGGTGAAAAGCGGTAAAAAGCAGTTATAGCATCACCCTGGAGCATCCGGCTGAACATAGTAAGTTAGGACGTATTCCTCGCGTTACAGGGGACGTTGTTAGAGGACAACGGATAAGAGGTCATGGAATATGTGACAAAGCAGAGTGGTACCGCGGATTTTTTCGTCCCTGCAGTTTCGGAAAGAAGCTACAGGGACTTTTTTTGCGCTTTGAGAAGTCCCTATTCCTGCATAATTTTGTGAAAATACATAATGAGAAAAGAGGAAGAGAAAATGAATGGTATTTTGATGATGGTAATTGCCATTGTAGTATTAGGCGGAGCCTATTTGATTTATGGTCGTTATCTTGCAAAAAAATGGGGAATTGATGAAAATGCAAAAACCCCGGCATACGAAATGGAGGATGGTGTGGATTATGTTCCAGCGGATACCAATGTGGTATTTGGACATCAGTTTGCCTCCATTGCGGGAGCAGGCCCGATTAATGGTCCGATACAGGCTGCAGTATTTGGCTGGCTGCCGGTGCTTTTATGGGTTTTAATTGGTGGTGTGTTCTTTGGCGCGGTACAGGATTTTGCTTCCATGTATGCATCTGTCAAGAATAAGGGACGTACAATCGGTTATATTATTGAAGAATATATTGGTAAGTTAGGAAAGAAATTATTTTTGGCATTTTGCTGGCTGTTCTGTATTCTGGTAATTGCTGCTTTTGCGGATGTAGTGGCAGGTACCTTTAATGGTTTCAGTGTAGATGAAGCTGGTGCAGTTGTTGGAAAAATCACAGCAAATGGAGCTGTAGCAACCACTTCCATATTATTTATCGTGGAGGCTGTTGCATTAGGATGTATCTTAAAATATGCGAAGCTTCCAAAGTGGGTAAATACTGCCATTGCTATCGTAATGTTAGTAGGTGCAGTTGCTCTTGGTCTTGCGTTTCCAATGTTTTTAAGCCGTGGAGTATGGCATATCATTATTTTCCTTTATATTATGATTGCCTGTGTGGTTCCGGTCTGGGCATTATTACAGCCTCGTGATTATCTGAACAGTTACTTATTGGTATTTATGATTGCCGCTGCTGTTATTGGTATTTTTATTGCAAATCCGAAATGTAATTTGGAAGCATTTACAGGATTCCAGGTAGATGGACAGTATATGTTCCCAATTTTATTTGTTACCATTGCATGTGGTGCGGTATCCGGATTCCACTCATTGGTATCATCCGGTACAGCTTCTAAGCAGATTAAAAATGAAAAGAATATGCTGCCGGTTTCTTTTGGGGCTATGTTAATGGAAAGTATGTTGGCTGTTATCGCTTTGGTTGCTGTCGCATCATTTGCAAAGGGAGAGGCTGCAGAGGCAGGTTATACAACACAGCCACAAATTTTTGCAGGAGCCATTGCCAACTTTTTATCGGTAGCAGGATTACCAAAGAATTTAGTATTTACCCTAATTAACCTTGCTGTTTCAGCATTTGCATTAACCTCTTTGGATTCGGTAGCCAGAATTGGCAGACTTTCATTCCAGGAATTCTTTGTAGATTCAGATACGGACGAAGAGAAAATGAGCCCTGTTATGAAGTTTGTTACAAACAAGTACTTTGCTACGATTATTACATTGGTGCTTGCCTATTTGTTAGCAAAGGTTGGATATGCTGAAATCTGGCCATTATTTGGTTCTGCAAACCAGTTATTATCAGTACTTGCATTAGTAGCCTGTGCTGTATTCTTAAAGAAGACCAAGCGTCAGGGATTCATGTTATGGTTCCCAATGACATTTATGATGGCTGTTACCTTTAGCGCATTAGGTCTTACGATTTATAAGTTATCGAAGGCGTTTGTAACAACCGGTCTAGATTTAGGAAATACGTTACAGTTGATTTTTGCAATTCTTCTTTTGATTCTTGGTGTGATTGTTGCAGTGCAGGGAATCCGCAGATTGATGGAGAAAAATGAGCCTTCCGATGCGGAGACAAAGCCGGTTTAAAAGTTAGGATGACAATTGGCTGCAAAACAGTTACAATAGGAATATATTATGTACTGAAGGGGGCAGAGGGTATGAAGGATCATGATAGCAAGATTGTTGTGACTATCGTAATTACAGTAATTTTCAGTTTATATTACATTCTATATTTCCTGGTTTTGCTGGCTGCTTTGCCGGGTATTATAAGTAAGCTGTTGTTTGGAATTATTCCCCTTGGATTAATGGGTATGATGATTTTTGTATGTGTACAGCGAATCAATGAGATAAGAAGTGGTGAGGAAGATGATCTTAGTAATTACTGATTATAATTAGTGGATGGTGATTGTCCGGCTGCCTCGGCAGCCGGAATTGACTGTTCATTTCCCTTTTGATGGGCATACCTCTGCCAATGTACATTCCTCACATTTAGGTTTTCTTGCAATGCAAACGGTTCTGCCGTGCTGGATAATCTGGATATTATATAAAATCCATTGTTCCCTTGGAAGAATCTTCATTAACTCTTTTTCAATGACCACAGGATCCTCACTGTTGGTCAGTCCCAGTTTGTTTGAAATTCGTTTTACATGGGTATCCACTACAATACTTGGCTCGTGAAATATGTTACCACGAATCACATTTGCTGTCTTTCTTCCTACGCCGTCTAAGGCAGTCAGCTGTTCAATGTCTGATGGGACTTCTCCATCATAAAGCTCCAATAATTTTTTCGAACAGGCAATAATATTCTTTGCCTTATTCTTATAAAATCCAGTGGAGAAGATGTCTTTCTCCAATTCTTTTAAATCGGCATTTGCGAAGCTTTCCACTGTTGGATATTTGACAAATAAATCCTTGGTTACAATATTGACTCTGGCATCCGTACATTGTGCACTAAGCATAGTTGCAATCAGCAGCTGAAAGGGAGTTTCATGGTTTAAATAGCATTTATATTCTGTTCCATAGGTTTCGTTTAATAATTCGACGAGACGTTTTACATCTGTTTTTTTCTTACGAGGCATGTGTTTTCTCCTTTGATATCTGTGTGATTGGAAAGCACTGTTTTGGAGTGCCGTTAACATTGATTTTATGTGCCTATTTTATTGATTTTCGTTTATATTATAGCAAAAAGTATGAGCATCGAAAAGAAAAAACATTTTATTCCAGTAAATCAATCCGCCGTAGTTTGCTGTGAGGAATTTGACTCTTGCTGATAGGTTTCTTTTGAACAGATTTCCAGGTCCTGACAAGCCGCCTGGCGAGCAAGGATATTTGCCAGCATATCGCTTAAGACTACAAGGTCAGCAGAAAGGATTGCTATGTCGTCTTTGTCAAGGCATTTTGAGAGCTGGCAGGCGATGGTGGATAGAAAATAAAGATTTGTACAACTATTCATGGGACTCACGTTGAAATCATGTTAATATATAGTATGCAGTCATGTCCGATAAAGTGTTTGTCTGACTGAAATAGGCGGAAGAAAGATAGAAAAATCATTTAAGGATTATTTAGATACACTACTTTTTTGTTGGAAATGAAAGAATTGTCAATGGTAAGAAATTAAGGAAAATCAAGGCTTTCATCAATGTGCGATTTCGCACAAAAAAGTAAATAAATTTTTACTAGTGACATATTAGTGACAAAATAAGAACCTCCGGGAGTTATTCCAGAGGTTCAATTTGTATCAGTTCTACGGCTTGCCGGAGCTCATCAATATCTTTATGGGTATATGTCTTTTTCGTCAGTGTTTTAGATGCATGGCCAACTAATCTATCAATACATACCTCGTTAGCACCAGCAGAGTCCAGAAGAGAAGTAAAGGTATGTCGGCAGTCGTGCGGTGTATGCTTTTCGGTTATTCCGCATTGCTCCATAACATCCTGAAAGAAATCATAATATGTTCTGTTGGAAATATGTGTATTTTTATTTATTCCGGATGCCATGAAAAATTTATTATCAGAGTTGTAATAGTGTAGGACCATATCACGGATGCCGGAATGTATTGGAACAATCCGGTTCTTTCCTGCTGCCGTCTTTATACCACCGTACATGGTCCATTCTGTGATATTAATATTCTTTGTCTGCATTTCAAGAAATTCTGTGATTCTCCAGCCGGTATATATGAGAATAAGAACGGTATCGCAATATGGTACTTTATCCACGTTTTTCCATAGAGCTGATATCTCAGCTTTCGTGAATGGTATACCAGGCTCATCATCATCCTCTTTCGTGATTTTCGCAAAGCTGGAGTAGTCTTTTTCAATCATGTCATATTCAAGGGCATATTTATACATCTGATGCAGTAAATTGAGTATATGCTCCATGTAGGCATGGGAAAGAGTATGATCATCAAGAATGCGCTGCATATCGTCCGTACGGATTTCGGAGAATTTCATATCATGGAGTGAAGAACACTTTTTAAAAGCTCCCTTTGTGCATCCTATTGAGCTTGCAGAGTATTTCTTTTTGCCATTCACATACTTCCAGTCGTACCACATATCATATACTTCTTTGAAAGTTATATCTCGCTTATTTACATCAAATGGGCTGCGGTTATATTCTGCCAATGCAATAGTTGCATCCGTCCGTTCTTCAAAACGTCCCAGAACATCATACCGAGGATATCCCCATTCGTCTATCCTGGTATTCACTCGCACCTCAAAAGGTTTCCGGCGGTTACCGGATAACTTCACTACGGTACCGTATCCGTTTGGATTTCTCATTGCTTTACCTCTTGGCATTGTATAGCTCCTTTCTGACTGCACGAAACAGTGCAATCTGTTATTTTAAGGTATAAAAAATACACCTATACAGAAAGGTGCTTTTCGTGGTACAATATGCTTGCTTATGGCATTGTACGGATCCTTTCCGTATAGTGTTGGCGGTGTCTGTTTAAGGTGCCGCCTATTTTATTGTAGGGGTGTTCCACTTCGTTACACCACTATTATATTATTTTGGTGTTTATTAGCCCCCTTTTTTCGGGTGTAAAAGGATTCACACCATATCATAAGGGTATCGCATTTCACGACCCACATGACCTCGGTAGTATCGACCTCAAGTACCATTTTGGTATGTGAGGACTCTGAAATTTTGGAGAGTCCTATTTTGGACTGTCGTGTTATACGAATCCAATTTTGGATTGGTTAGATCTGCTAAGATTTCAGCAGTAGTCTAACATGTGTAATTAGGTACGGGTTGGTATTCGTACGTTTTATATACGAACCTGCTCAATTATGAGCTAGTTGGCTCGGTTTTTCCCGGATTTGGGAAATACTTCACTAAGATGAACACCTCCATTGTTCTGAACCTCCGTAGGTTTAAGTACGGTGCTTATTCATCTTCCGCTGCCTTTCCCATTGCTTTAATCAGCAGCTTTATTTGTTCTATGCTAAGTTTTGGAAGACTCTCAGCTTGCTCCATGGTTAAAAAGTATGATTCATTGGTATCTGTAAAAGTCAGCAGCATACCAGAAACACCATCCTTTTCGGATGACATGAAATGAATGTTATTCGATATTAGGAAATTATCCCATGCATTTGTAAATTCAGTATCTGTATCTGATTCTATTGTATCAGCTATAATATTAAATTGTTCGTTTGGGCTTAAATGACTAATTCCTAATAAATCAGCTAACGGAACTTCGAGAGTATTAGCTATTTTTTCTAAATTATCTACGCTAGGCTCACGATTATTATTTTCATAATTTGAATAAGTTGTAACTGGTATGTCACAAAGATTTGCCATTTCCCTTTGTGATATTCCTTTTGATTTGCGTAGCATTTTTATTCTGGTTCCAATTTGTATTATTTGGTTTATTCCCATGTTTATCACCTCATGTGTAGTATATCATAAAATATTCAGAAGTGAAAACTTTTTTCTTGACATATTCATTTTAGAATAGTATTATGAGTTTGTCAAGAAAAGTATTCAATTATGAATATATGAAAGAAGGTGAGAAGATGAAGGTAAGCAAGAAAAAATTAGAAATTGCTATGGCAAGAGCGGAATTAAACCGTAATACCTTGGCAGAAAAGGCAAATATGCCAATACCTACAATTTGCAATGTGTACACCAGAGGTACATGTAAGCCTGCAACAGTCGGAAAGATTGCAAAGGCTTTAGGTGTTGATGTAACTGAAATACTAGCAGATTAAGCGAGATTGTAGCCAAATTTCAATTAAAATCCATTCAAGGTATAAATATATACCTAAAACGGAAAAAACGGAAATTCGGCGAATTAGAAAGGAGTATGGTTATTATGTCAGATGATGCAAAGAAATTGTTGAACAGGTATCGTGAGCTATATGATGAGTGGCAGGACCAGATAGGCAACAAAAAGGAATTAAGTGATAATTGTCTGTTAACTATCGCACTGGATGAAGCAATTGCGTACATGCATATAAAGTTGGCAGATAACCGGGAAGGAGTTGATTAGTGTGGTATGTGCAAAGTATAAAGAAATGATTGCAGCCATGACAGCATCCTGCATGACACCAAAGGAGATAGCCAAGAAAGCCGGTGTATCTGATAATGCGGTTTACCGTGTTCGAAAAGGATACATGGTCAAGATGGAAATCCTCGGGAAGATCTGCAGGGTGCTCGGGATTGATGTAAATGATGTACTGGACTTTGAGAGAATGGAGAAGTACCGGGAAGAGAAAGGATGATGTAAATTGATTTATGAGTTATTGAAAGTAGGTAAAGCAAATGCAACCACTACTAAAGAGCTGATGGAGATAACCGGATTGAATGCGAGAGGTATTACAAAGGAAGTATCAAAGGAACGTTCAGAAGGTAATATTATTTGTTCTGTCAGTAGTGGCAATGGTGGCTATTATCTTCCTGAAACAAAGGAAGAGGTCGAAGAGTTCTATCGATTGATGTGTAAACGTGCAATAAGTCATTTTAAAGCTGCTAAGAGTGCAAGACAGTATTTGCAGCAGATGGATGGACAAATAACTTTTGAGGGTATTGTGAAGTGATAAGGGGTGGTTGTAATGGCTAAGAATGGCAATACATTCTATTTACAGCTATCCAGAAGGATTTTTACAGATGAGTATTCAAACTTATCAGACGGAGCATTTAGGCTTTATGTGTGGTTAAATGAATTAGAGCAAAGATATACTGGAGAAAGTAGAGATTTTTTCTTTAGGACAAATGAAGAGTTGGCAAAGGATGTTGGTATGTCTGATAAGACTCTAAAAAAATATAAAAAAGAACTGATAGAAAGTGGATTGATTGAACACTGGTTAGGACATTTTATAATGCCAGATGGTAAAAAATCAGAAAAGAAAGTTTCATGTTATCGTATTTTGTAAAGTGAACCGCAAAGTGACCCACAATATGCACCGCAATATGAACCACAAAGTGACCCACAATGTTACAATCAAAATCAACAAACAAATAACAAGCAAAAACATAGTAATTTCAATGTTTTGAGTATATGTAAGATATTTTGATTACCAATCAGATACCAAGCAAATAACAAGTAAGAACATATGAAATGTAAAGGTTTTTATGCTAATTATTCATTAAATTAATGAAAAAAAGATAGGCAAAGGGGTAAAAGTTACACCATTGCACAAAAGTGTAAAAGTTACACCATACTATAGGGGTAAGATTTACACCATTGGTATGGGGTAAAAAGTACCCCACATATATAAGAATAGATAATATATAAGAATAAAATATATATAAGAATTGGACTATTTTTATATAAGATTGAGTAAATAACAGACAGTATCTAAAGATACTGTTCGTCAGATTAAAATCTGACTAGCCATGGAAAGGAATTGTAATTATATGAGTAAAATAGTACAGATATTTTATATTAAAAATGCCCTCAGGTAGAACCACCTACCTAAAGGGCAAAACCAAAGACTATATGTCACTTCGGTATCTGTATTTTATCAGATTCCGGAGGGAAAGGAAAGAGGTAAAATAGATATGGCAAGATTAAATGTTAAAAGAGCAATCGAAAACGGCAGAAAGCTAATAAAAAGCAGATATGATATGTCTATGAATGATACAAAGAAAATTATAGACATGAGCCTTGATGATTGGGATATGGTTTGTAATGGCTTTAATTTTGGATATATGCAGGGATACAAGGCTGCAATGAATGAAATAAAGAGAATGAAGGAGGCGGTTTGATGGGTGTAATGGAAATAGCAGCAGAGTTATATCGCAATCCGGAGTTATTGGAAGTGATGAAGCTCGCAAGGGAACTAAATGGCCAGGATATGCATAATGTGATTGCATATCTAAAAAATACAAGGAAGGTGAGAGATGATGAACGAAGCAGCGAAGCAGTTGATAGAAGAGTCAGCTGATCCGGAATACATAGAGAAGCTCACAGAGGTATTGAAAGCCTTTAACCAGTCTATACAGGTAATAAGTGAACAGCTGGAATATCTGATTGAAATATTAGAATGAGCTGCCAATACTATACAGATATAATGTCCTCGCCGCGAATACTGCGATAGTGTATCACTTGCCCGGATTGCACAAACAATCTGGGCATATTTTAATGTGAACGTTTATAGCGAACGGGTGCATTTTGTGTGCGTTTTGTGTGCGTTTTGTGTGCATTAAAAAAGTGTGCATGGAATATATAGGTTATATGCTTGAAATACTTGATTTGTTAAGGAATTATAATGACACAGATACACTATAAGAACACTCTATGTTCACCATGGAAACAAAGAGAATACAAAGAAATTTTAGGTAATTTTGGAAAGGAGATAGAAATGGGAAAAAGAGGTGGTCACAACAGAAAGAAAGGCTGTATAGAACAGTATATTAGATATGACGCATTTTCTGAAATAGATGTGATTGTCAGTGGTGAGAATGTGCGAACGGTTGAAGTTGGATGCATGACACAAAAGCGTTTTTCATGTCCGATTTGCAAATGTAATGTTCGGTATCTTTATGAAACTGAGCCTGGAGCATTATGTTGCAGGAAGTGTGCTAATGTAAATTATCCGGTTCAACAATGGAGTAAATTGGAATATGCAAAGTATAAGATGATGCAGATACTCAATAGACTTGATGTTGATACATGGAATTTTGATAACTGGTTTGAGGTTTTAAAATTTAGACCGGTTAAGCCTGGTAACATATCAGATAGTGAGTTTTTATTGATGGATATGGAATTATTAAAGTGGCAGGCAGCATTTTCTGAATGTATAACTGGTAAGAAAGTTATGTAAACAAATTGATGCGAACAACTGTTGAAAAACGTTGAAATTTTTACAAAATATTGGTTTACATAATATTGGATATGACGTATAATAAAGTTGCTTGTTTTATATCCGTTAGGAAGTCGTATTCGGTAGGTATGCCCAACCTTGGCAAGTTGTAAAACTGCCAATCAATTTCATTTGGTAGATGGTTACAAATTTGTGACCATTTCTCTTCCCCTTTCCATTTTTTTGAAAATGGTATAACCTGGGTATGTTATAAAACTATCTAATCCTTTCCTACATTTATTCAATTTGTCTCGGTACTTGCTGATTGAAAGTAAGTATTGAAAAGTTTTGGATAAAGGTACAACCTGGACAAGTTGTAAAACTGTCCATTAAAAATAGTCTACTTTGGACGTAAAACGAAAGGAAATCAATATGGATGATAATAACAACGTTGCCACTGAAGGCAACAAGGGAAATAACACAGATGGAAAGAGTTTTAGCCAGGAAGATGTAAACCGCATTGTAGGGGAACGTCTTGCAAAGGAAAAGGCTAAGACAACTCAAGAGCTTGCTGAGAGGGAAAAGCAATTAGAACAAAAGGAATTGGAATTTAAGGCTAAGAGTATGTTAGCTGAAAAGGGATACTCCGGCGAGTTATTAGAAGCAATTAGATGTGGAAGTGATGAAGAGCTTACAAAGAGCTTGGAAATCATTGACAGAGTATTAGAACAGCGAGGATTATCAAAGGCTGATATTGAAATGGATAAAACAAGGCCTCGCTTTACTGCACCATTAAAGGGTAGAAAAAGCCAGGAAGATGATTCCATTAGAAAGGCTATGAATCTTCGCTAGAATAAGAGAGGAAGATTTATATGGGAATTAGCTTAGCAACAAAATTCGCCCCATATGTGGACGAACAATTTACTTCTGAGAGTAAGAAGAGTTTATTAACAAATGATGATTTTGATTGGACTGGTGCACATACAATCAAGGTGTATAAGGTTAGTACATCAGAGATGAATGACTACGATAGGAATGGCACAACGAATGCTACCTCTAGATATGGTCAGGTTAAGGATTTAGATGCAACCACTGAAGAATTGACTTTGAAGAAAGACAGATCATTTACATTTGCTGTTGATAAGCTTGATACAGATGAGACTGTGCAGCAGTTGGAAGCTGCTAGTGCATTAGCACGTCAGAACCGACAGGTAGTTATTCCAGAGGTCGATTCATATACATATGGTGTTATGTGTGTGAATGCAGGAACAAAGCCAGATGCAAAGGAATTAACCGCTACAAATATCTATGATGAGATTGTAGCTGCGAATACTGTACTTGATAATGCAGAGGTGCCGGAAACGGAAAGATGCATTGTTGTTACTCCGGATACATATCTTCTTATGAAGAAGAATAAGGATATTGTAATGGAGACAGATATCGCACAGGAGATGCGGTTAAAGGGTGTTATTGCCATGATTGATGGTGCATCTGTTATAAAGGTACCAGCAAACAGATTGCCGGAAAACTTTGGATTTATGATTGCACACCCATGTGCGACAGTAGCACCAACGAAGCTTGAGGATTACAAGATACATCAGGACCCACCAGGCATTAGCGGCAGCCTTGTAGAAGGTCGTATCTGCTATGATGCGTTCGTGCTTGACAATAAAAAATCTGCAATTTACTATCAGGAAGTTACGGCTTAAGGTAGTTTGTTGATGGGAGCACCTTCGAATTTATTGGGGGTGCTTTTGTATATGGAGGTATAATATGAGGTTGAAGGGTAAGGAACTGGAAGAGAGAAATGCAAAGATTATTAAACAGTATAAATTAGGTGCAACAAATAAAGAGATATCAAATATATGTAGTGTATCATATTCTACTGTCTGCAATGTGATAAAGAAATATGTACAGGATAATGATGGTTCAAATAAAATAGAGAAGAATGGAATCGGTATTGATGATATAGTTCAGAGTGAGGATGAAGAGTCTATATACCTGGATACGTTATACTCATATACAAAGAGTTTTATAAATATTAATGAGTGTGCAATTGATGGAATGGAAATCAGTAAATTAAAACAAAAAGTTGCACGTACTAAGGACGCTTTTAAAATTCTTTCTGGTATGGAGATTGAGCCGGTTATTGAAACAAGAAATAGTGATGATAATGGACGGAAGTTTGTGGTAGATCAGAAGATATTATATAGTGGATGGTTACGGTGTCCTAATTGTGGGAAAAAGCTTCATAAAGTATTTGAGAATACCAGTATGAATAATTTTCCTTTATGGTGTAAACAGTGCCATAAAACAACGATAATTAATATGTAAAATTAATACATAGTTCATTTTATTAGTGTTTTATTAGTGACAAGACCATAGTAAAAGTATTGAAAAATCAATGTTTTTGTATTTTAATGATTTAAGGATTATTTAAAGAGATTTAAGAAATTCTTTAAGTTTCCTTTTTATTATGTTGTTAAATCAGTAATTGTGAAGCCATTTACTTTAAAAATTTAACATTTAGTAAATTTGTACAACCTTATTTCAACAATTAAGTGTTTGGCAATGAGAGAATATGAATGAAGTTTTAAATGTTATTACATAAGGAGGCAGTTATGTCGGAAGTTATAATTGATGTAAACAGATTAGAAAAGCAGTACATGAAACAAAAGGCAGTGCAGGATGTTTCCTTTCAGATTAAAGAGGGAACGATTTGTGGTCTGATTGGTCCCAATGGTGCCGGTAAAACAACGATTATGAAAATGTTAGGAGGACTGGTAATTCCCACAGGAGGCAGCATTTCCATTTATGGAGAAACGACAGAAAAAGGGCTGGCAAAGTCGCGAAGCCGTATGAGCTTTATGATTGAAACGCCATACGTGAA
>JAQXLK010000105.1 GCA_029012085.1 Clostridiales bacterium | reverse complement strand
CCAGTTGCTCAAAGCTATAAAATTCCGTAGTAGTAATTGGCTCTTTTAGCATATCAGCTATGTTATTTTCAAGTTTGGTATAATTCGGATCAGATAGAACCCCATCCTGTATATTTGTACCTAGAACCTCAATGATACTATCGGCTCTTTGTAATGAAGAATTGATTTGCTCATTAAAAGCCTGGTCGAAAATATATTCTCGTACATCAATAAGCTTGCAGTTGTTTAATATTTTATTGAAATCGTAAAAATCTTTGCTCAATATGGTTTGAATATAAAATTGCTCTGGGCTTAATGTAAGGAGCTTATTGCTCGTTTCGTATTCGTCAATAATGTCCGTATAAGCTTTTAGTGTTTCATACACTGATGAAAGCGGATTGTCATAGGATAATTCTACACTTTTAAGATGAGCATTTAGGTCTTTATATGCTCTTTGGAAAATATGCGTTTTCAATTTCTGTTTATAAATCTCACCAATCTTTTTTGTGTATTCATATAGTGGAGAATATGCAGTATATTCCTTGAAATCCTCATGAGGCGGTAATGTTCTGGCTGTGATAGGAAGTAGGATGGACTTGATGATCCATTCGTTAAAGCTGAAAAAATGTCTGTTTATGGATTTTTCCATATCGTAGCATGAATTTGATGCTTGCTCAATATATGAAGCAAAATCGGAAAAATAGTTGTGGGTATATGAGTAATTCACAAGGCTTTCTATTATGAATTTATCTGCTATGTCGTAATTGCAAGTGTCTGGGCGGAAACTGAAAAAGGGATGTAGCTTATGCAGATAATTTGATAGTTTTATATAGCTCTCTTCCAATTGCTCCGAAGCTGTGTTGGAAAGAGCAGTATTGTAATAGGTGTCTAGTAACTCTGAAAATGAGTGAATCTTTTTGTCAGACAGCATTTTTGTCAAGGCGATAAGTAAATCGTGCTTTACGTTTTTGGCAATATAGTTGTGGTTATTCCCTGCAATGTATATCAGAGAGTAATTATTATCGTATTCCACGAAAAGATACTTTGAATCTAACAAGAGGTAATGATCTTGTTCTAAATAATTCATCCTCTAATTTCACCCCTTTCTTTTTAATAGAATACATTTACATACACGAAATGTCAATGAGGATAATCTGCTTAATAGCGAATGTCCGATATTGCAAAAATGCTATTGGTTTAGGCAGTATTAAAATTGTCTGTGAGATATAATCGGTATAGAAAGGTTAAAGGAGGTATCAAAATGAAGAAGAAAGACAAAAAATTCTTGCTGGAAATGAACAGAATGCTGCTTAATCAAGCTGTAGCTGGTGTTCCTTACCAGAATGCAGACAAGTCCATTGACAGAACGGAGGGCTTGGAAGGTGCGGCATATATCGAGTCATTACAAGAAGCAGAGCGAACTAAAAATTTCAACATGAGCATTGAGAACAAAGAGCTTGAAATGAAATATCTGGAACTTGAAAAGAAATTTAAGGAATTAAAATCTTCCGTAAAAAAGCCTACTGAACGCATGATTCGAATGGAAGAAAAGATAAAGTCCTTGAAGGTGGAGCTTAAAGCTTCTGAGAGTAAAAGTAAAAAGCTAGATAAGAGACTGAAAGAACTGGAGAAATGTGTGTTGTTTATAATACGCCAGAGAGTTCCTTTCAATTCAATAGCTGAGTTTAATAAGGAAGCAAAGCGTTTTGAGAGAACTAAGTCATATGCTGGTTCTGCAGAGATTTTTTATCCCTATAATCCGAATTTGAGTGAAGGGGGTAAGAGTAGATGACAGGATATGAAGCATCAGGGCTATACAATCCGAAAGATAAGGATAAACGGTATTTTCGAATGGGAAATCTGATAATAGATTATAGAGGTGAGGTGACGATAGATGATAATGGTAATCCTGCTTTAAGGCTGGATTACCCTATTTCAAATCTTTTGCCAGATGATGAGAGATTATACGGTGAATCGGTGAGACAAAAGATACTTGATGTATGTAATTTGAAGAAAGGTGTCTCGGATGTAGCTTTCTACTATGGCACTATGATGATTACACAGGAACTGTTTAGCTTATACAGACGATATCCATTCTTTGTATTACTGATGTTAGGCAGACATGGCTCGTTCAAGTCAATGCTTTCAAGACGAACGATTACACTTCTCGAAGATGACAGGGGGCAGGAGATAAAATTTTATAATCTAAAAAAGAAAACAGAACTGGAGGAACTGCTTAGTGGTACAGAAATTTTTACAGTTTTGATTGACGATATTATTCCGGTGAACGGATACGGTCAGAAGAAGCGATACGCTGATATTTTTGATTGGGTTTCCCGAAGCGGAGATCGAGAACGATTTAAAGGTGGTGTGATAGTAACGGCTGAAAGAATACCAGAAGAGGTTGTATCAAGTGCGTATGATCGCATCTGGGAAATCAGTATGCCGACATTTAAGGATGAAGAAAAAAAACAGTGGTACAGCATATTGTCAGATGTTACTAATCAGGACTTGGCATACTTCTATGTCGATTATTGTCGAAAATTGATGATGAACTATGACAGGGTGCTGAAAGATATAAATATTTTTTGGGAATCCTTTGAGCTTCCTGCTGGCATTAAGAGGGAGACAAGAATTGCAGATCACTTTGAGTTTTTGGTCTTGTCTGAATATCTGCTGAAAAAATACTATTTAGGATTGCCAGAGGTAACGGTAGGAACTGTTTGCAATACCAATACCTACCTTATTAAGAGAGCTGAAAGCCAACAAAACCGCATTATGAAAATGGATATGAGAAATCGAGAGATTGACATACCTTATCATGCGTACCAAGTGCTTCTTGGTTCAGGGCACAGGATAAAGATTATTCCAAATCGGACAGAATACGAGGCGGATAAAGCTAACGAATGTAAAGCATTGCTGGACGGAGACTATATTTTTGTCAAACCAGATGTTTTGAGAGAGGCTATAAATCATCATGCAGATAGCGTTATCACAGTGAAAAAACTTTCAAGCGAGCTAGAAAAGGAAAGGATTCTAGTTTCGGGTGAAGGAAATAGTAAGACTGTGACAGGACTAAAATCTGGAAGACACTATAAGCTGGATTGTAAGAAGCTGATTTCTTATAAAGATGAATACGAAATCGAATATGAAGAGGATCTGGATTACATTATTCCAGTGATAAGAGGTTGAAAATAGGACCGGCACTGTTTTTCGCAATAATTCAGTTATGTAATATTTTTTTGTATCACCTATAAATATTTACGCAGAGAAAGGAGTAGGCATATGAGCGATATAGCATTAAATCAAGAGGTAGAACAGGGTGTGTACGAGGCTTGTCATATTCAGCAGGCATTAGGATTAGGACGCAGTAAGACCT
>JAQXLK010000104.1 GCA_029012085.1 Clostridiales bacterium | reverse complement strand
ATAGCAAACCACAGCCACATCCGGATCCTTTTCCCGAACCGCCTGAATCTTCTCTATCTCCACCATATGTGCCATCGGACAATCTGCACCCTTATCGGCCATAATTACTGTCTTGTCAGGAGTTAATATCTTGGCACTCTCACCCATAAAAGAAACACCACAAAAAATGATGGTACTTTCCGGCACCTTCGTTGCCACTTCTGCCAAATAGTAAGAGTCTCCTACATAATCTGCGATTGCCTGCACCTGTCCATCCACATAATAATGTGCTAAAATGACAGCATCCTTTTCTTTCTTAAGTCTTGCGATTTCTTTCTCCATTGCCTTTTCCTTTCGTTCTTTTGCATTTGAGTCTGTTTTGCTATAGTATAACATATTCTGCGGAAATGAAAACAATTAATTTGAGGCAAGTTACAATTCTCTACACTCTATTACGAAATTTTCATCGTAGATTTAAATCCAACCGATTTCTTAAAAAGCTTCTTATACTTTTTCTGATAGGTTTTCTTCTTCGAGTATGGAACCTTAATAACAAGCTCTTTGTTTACTCCCGTTATTGCTTTAGAGCCAACCTTTTTCAATTGTTTGGATTTGATGGTTATCTTTTTTAATTTAGATAACTTATAAAATGCCTTACTTCCAATACTCTGAACATTTGTACCAATCGTAACTTTTTTTACTTTCTTGCAATTTGTGAATGCATTCGCTGCAATCGATGTTACCTTGTATGTATTTCCGTCTGCCTTCACGGTTGCCTTAATGCTTAAACTGGTTGTATTCTGTTTCACGCATCCGGTCACAGATACAGCCGTTTTACTAATCACTTTATATTTGTAATTACCGATTGTGTATGTCGTACCAATTTTTCCCTGCGAAGTCGTTGTTTCATCATCCATACTCACTTCTGTGCAACAATGCTCCGTTGTTTCTGATTCCGTCACACCCTGCTTCATCGTCCCTGCCAATATATCATTAGATATTTCTCCTTCATACAAAGTACCATCTTTCGCTGTAAAATATGGTACAACCTGATAACGATAAATTACTTCACTTTGTAATCCATCCTCTTTATAACTATCACCTTGAGTGTCACCCACCATCACAAAGGTCTTTTGTTCTTCATCATAACGGTAGATATGATGTCCTGTTACACCGGGAGCTTTGTTCCACTTTAATGTAACCGAAGTAGAACCCAATATAACCGAGATGCCTGTTACTTTTTCTGGTGTAACAATAATTTTTGCCTTTGTCATAACCAGTGACCCATCCGTTGATGCCACCATCAGTTCCGTTTCGCCTACTGACAGACCGGTAATCTTTGCATTATCATACTGTAATTCCCCGCTCGTACTGCTTTCGTTCCGCTTAACAGAAGCAATCCGGTCATTCGAGATATTCCAGTCCATGGATGGAATCGATACCATTTCCCCATCTTCTCTCGAAAGCAAGGCTGCAATATCCAAAGAAGCCCCCTTGTGTACCTGATACACTTCCTGTTCTAAAGAGATGTTCTCTACTGCAGATAGTTCTGGGAATGTAACATCAACAGGAGTTCCATTATAAGACTGATACATATAATTTTCTCCATCATACCAAGCCGGAAAAATACATAAACGTTCTGTTTCTCCATCTGATAAATTGGCAGTCTGGGTAAAATGATAGGTATCGGAACCATCTACCGGGATATATGCTATCATTTCATAGTGCTGGCTAACCCTTTTTCCGATAAAATATCCACCTAATCTGCTCTCATCCTCCATTCCGGTAAAGCTGATATGTACACGTCGGAAACTTACATTTTGAACAATACTATTCTTATCTAAATTATTACGAGGTACAACACCCACAGACATTGATAATTGCGTACCATAGTCATCATTTGATTTCACAATGAGCTTCGTCAATCCACCTTTTAATCCTTTTAGTTTTACTTTAATCTGATTTGCGCCCAGAGTACTATCTGTCTCACTGGTTACTATTTGGGATATCTCTGCCACGGTTGAATCTTCTATCGAACATTGAATCTCTAATCCCGGATAGTTCGCCTTTTCGGAATAGGTCACTGTAACTATTTCTGTTTCTGCGTTTTCATATGAATAGAGATACTTTTTATTTCCAGAAATACTGGTTACCGGAATATAGCTGGTAGTCGTAAATGTGACAAGATTGGTTCCCGTACTACTATCCTCTGCTTCGTACCACACACGCTTACCAGACTGCCATCTGATAATAAATGGGCGTACCAAAAACTCATAGGTTGTGCCGGCGGTCAGTCCCGTCACATTTACATATGTACTCTGCGTATAATTATCTTTGCCAGCCTTATACTGTATCCAGTCTTCATCACCGCTCACACGATAATACACATTGTATCCGTACCCCTTGACACCCTCTACTTCATTCCACTCCAGGGTTGCCTTTGTGTCTGCCACTTTTGATACGCTAAGTTTACTTACTGTTGGAGGCTGAATATACAGTATAGTCGTACCAAAGCAGTTCAAATCAGAAGAATATGCCCTGATTCGAACAATTCCGTTTTTCAAAATGGTAACCAGTCCATTTTCATCTACGGTAGCAATCTCTTCATTGGTACTCTCCCATTTTCCCACTGTCTGATTCGTTGCATTTGCAGGATAATACGAAACACCTGCCTGATATGTAGTACCAACTTCCTTATAAGGAATGTATTTATAGGAGTCATTCATATCGATTCTTTTGACAGTTACTTCTTCCACTTTTACATGAACCGTTTTCTTGATTTTTCCATCCGGAGTACTGCATGTCAAATCCGTTTCTCCAACAGCCACACCGGTCACAACACCTTTCGGTAACACGGTAGCCACAGCCGGGTCAGCCGACTCCCATTTTACCTCCTGTGCTGCTTCCTTTGGAATTACCTGATATTCCAAATATTCCTTTAATTCCGGCTGCAATACTACCGTATCACTTTTTAATACGATATCCGTTGCAGCTGCTCTCTCAAAATGAACCACACACTTTCCATAGTTCTTACAACCATCCGGAGAAACCGCATAGATTGTCACATCTCCGTATATTTTTCTGGTAACCACTCCATCCTGACTGACGTCTGCCATGGAATTCACTGTGGAATACCATACTACCTGCCGGTCCGGAGCAGCCGTTTCAGAAAGAACCTTTCCTTTTTCATCTACTTCATTTGGAAGATAAACCAGTGCATCCAAATCAACTGTATCCGCAGTTGTGGAAATATCTGTCACAACTTTACCACCAGAGGAAACTTCCACTCTATTTGCTACAACATCATCTTCTTTCTCCGTCCAATCCCGATAATCATTATTGTTATTATTGAATACCGTATCTTTTGAAGAATCATATATCGCATAACCGCGTGTCCCCTGAAGAATATTGTTCTCGCAGTTTATCGTCTTTACATTAGAACAACGGTAATAAAATAATCGTGCCCAGTTATCATAACCCTTAAGTTCTTCGTTATTTTCATATGTCTTGTCTTTCTTTTTCCCAAGTATGGTATTCGGAGCAAAATATTTATTATCTGAAAAAGTGATTGAATTCGCTGTCGCCCCAATGGATGAAATTGCATCCCATGGGCCGGGAGTACTTGTATTTCTCTGATAATCATAAATGGTATTATCTGTAAATGCCAAATCTGCCGTATCATCAGATGACGAAAAGCTACACAAACCACCTAATTTTCCGTATGAATAAACCGTATTGCCACTTACCTCGCATCCATCCGTAATCGCCATAAAATTTTTTACATTTCCAAGAAATAAAAATTCATTATTCTTCACTTTCCGTCCTAAGAATCCAAAGGCCAAAGGAACATCTGTAACTACTCTGTTTTCCGTAAATGTAAGCTTTCCACCAATAAAATTCCCTTTACCAAAATTCTCGTCAGAGGTCAAATAGAAATCATTATTACGTATTAAAATATTATCATCCTCTTTATTTGCTGAATCAAACACGGAAGACCAAGTCTTGTAGGTACACTTTATCTCCATAATATTCTTCTCAATCACACAATTGGTAACTGCTCCAAATGTAATAAACTTGGAATCACACTCTACAATAAAGTGGTTTCCCGCAATGTGGATATCATCCACACCAACTGAATCAGCATAGCCTATGGTAAAACGCATTGTAGCATTTCCCACCACTGATGTATACTTTGGTTCATACGCATGAATCGTATTGTTAATAAAGTCAACGTTCTTTACATGAGCCGTTTCCTTTGAAGTACTAAAGAATCCAATCTGCTCGTCTCTTGCATTTCCATAAAGGTCACAATTCATAATCGTGATATTATCCTCACCCTTAGACCATATATCTAATACTCCCACATTTGCTCCACGGTAGGTTCCACTCATCTGTACCATCTTACAATCATCTACTGTAATATTGGAATTACCACAGTAACAGCAGAAATTTGAATACTGCTTGTCCTGAAAATAATAAGAATGATAGGTCTCCTGCGGAATCAGCATATCCACACTCTTTACATAAATATCATGACTATATACAAGAACAAACTGACGCATATAATTATACAAATCTACCTCTCGACCTTCCAAGGTAAAATCTGCAAAATACACATCAGAAGCGCCCCAAACTTCGAAAAAGAATTCTGAATATCCGGCATCCTTGCGGTAATCATTATCTGTAAAAAGTATTGTACTTTCTCCTTCGCCACAGACATTGATAGACTTCTGTCCACAATAAATCTTGTCATCACATTTATATTCACCTGCCGGAAGAAAAGCCATTGCACGATAAAAGGTATCTTCTCCTGAAAAGCTTCCCGCCAGGGTAATACAATCATTGATTGCCTGATTATCTGCTGCACTTCCATCACCGTGGGCACCTAACTGCATTGCATTTACTACAGCCCACAAGTGTCCTTCCGCATCCTTATACTCATCCGCCAGCAGATTTGCATACAAACCATTTTGAAGCTCAATTCCACCCGCTTTGCATGATTTTTCAATCTTATAACATGCTCTTCCTGTATCACCGGGATGATAATATCCTTTTGTATAGACAACTACGCCATTTTTCAGGTTTGACAAAGTACTACTCTTTAATGATTCCACTGTAGAAAAAGTATACAATGCCTCTTTCCGATGTGTTTCCCCATAGTTATAATCCTTTAGAAAACCAGTGTCGATTCCATATTTTCCTGCCTCTGCTATTGTCACTCCATCATCAATCTCTACCGGTACAACATCCGTATTGGCATTGGTGGTAGAGGCCGATGCCTGCATTGGTAATCCCCCAAGCAGGGTAACGAACAGACCTACTGCCATAACACATGCAGCTACGCTTTTTTTCATAAATTCTTTCCCCCTCATAATTTTTGTAAAAACTTTGTTCTTCCCTAAAGCAAAAAAGCTCATATGTTATGATTATATTAAATTCATGTAAAATCCGCAAGAAAGTTCTCTCTTTTCATTCTTTCTTCATCCTTTCATAGTTATCCAAAAACCCTTCTTACCGCTTCCTGATATTCCTCCGGTTTGTTGGCTTTTTTCACCTTCTTTAACGCTTTCTCAGCTTCCGGAAACATTTTTCCCAGATAAAACCACACTTCCTTCATCTTAAAAAGTGCATCCTTTTCACTGTTCAAAGCCTCCCGATAGCCAGCATACAACCGGTCATGATATTCTTTTAATTCCTCTGCTGTTATCGGCTGGTCTGTCTGAATCTCCCGTAGCAATCCCGGATTTGCCACCGCACCTCTTCCAAGCATAATTCGTTTGACAGCCGGAAATCTTCTGTGAAGGGTTTCATAATCTTCCTTCGTAAATATATCACCATTATAGCATACCGGATGGACACACTGTTCCAATGCCTCTGCAAACACTTCCAAATTCGGATGATTGTTATAATAATCCTTCTGCAACCGTGGATGAATAATTATTTCAGAAAACGGATATCGGTTATACACCTTTAAAATATCCTCAAATTCTTCCGGAAACTCCATTCCAATCCGGGTTTTAACCGAAATACAAAACTTCTTTTCCTCCGGAAGTCCGGACATTTCTTCAAAAATGGTTTCAAAAAACTGGTCTAACTTCCCAGGCTCATCCAAAAATCCACTTCCCTTTCTCTTGGACACAACGGTAGCCGCAGGGCATCCCAAATTCAAATTCACTTCATAATATCCTAACTCTGTCAACATATTACATGTATCAAGAAACTGTTCCGCATTGTTGGTAAGAATCTGAGGCACGACATACATTCCCTGGTTGTGCTCCGGTGCTACTTCCTTTCGTTCTCTTGTTTTCAATATCTTTTTCTTGGTAGGTGCAATAAATGGAGTAAAATACTTATCCATATCTCCAAACATAGTATGATACACATTCCGATACACATACCCTGTCACCTCTTCCATAGGTGCTAAATAAAATTGTATCTTTTCCTGCCCTGAATGAAACACCGTTTCTCTCCTTTTCTTCTATGCTGTTTAACTCACAGTATAAAATCTACATTTTCTCTGAATACTTTCCATAATTCCACGTTTTCCGAAAAGTCAAAAGTTTGATTTCTATTTTACCATGTAAGATCCTTATATTCTACTTATATTTTCTAAAGATTTATGATTTCTCCAATCTGTCATAAACTAAAAAAACAGGGAACCTTTGGTGTAAATATTACATCCAAAAGTTCCCTATTTCTTTTCTTGTAATTACGAAGCTAACCTATTCTGTAAACAACGGAGTAGAATAATACCGGTCACCTGTATCCGGCAGCAATGCTACAATCGTCTTTCCTTCATTTTCCGGACGTTTTGCAAGCTCTATAGCAGCCTCTAATGCTGCACCGGAAGAAATGCCGACTAACACGCCCTCCTTCTTTGCCAAAAGCTTTGCTCCTTCAAAGGCATCCTCATTTTCAATCTTGATAACTTCATCATATACCTTTGTGTTCAGTACCTCTGGTACAAATCCGGCACCGATACCCTGAATCTTGTGAGGACCTGCTGTTCCTTCAGAAAGTACTGGCGAGCTGGCAGGCTCCACAGCCACAATCTTCACATCCGGCTTTTTCTCCTTTAAGAACTCACCAGTTCCCGTAAGGGTTCCACCGGTTCCAACACCTGCTACAAAAATGTCTACTGCGCCGTCTGTATCGTTCCAAATCTCTGGTCCTGTTGTCTTCTTGTGTATAGCAGGATTGGCTGGATTGACGAACTGACCCGGAATAAATGCACCCTCTATCTCCTTTGCCAGCTCATCTGCCTTAGCAATGGCGCCTTTCATTCCTTTTGCACCTTCTGTCAGTACCAGCTCTGCACCATATGCCTTTAAAATATTCCTACGCTCAATACTCATGGTTTCCGGCATGGTTAAAATGATACGATAACCCTTAGCAGCAGCAATTGCTGCAAGACCGATTCCTGTATTACCGGAAGTCGGCTCAATAATAACAGAACCCTCTTTTAAGATTCCCTTCTCCTCAGCGTCCTCAATCATTGCCTTTGCAATACGGTCCTTTACGCTTCCCGCCGGGTTAAAATATTCCAGCTTCACTAAAAGCTTTGCCTTAAGTCCTAACGCCTTCTCTACGTTCGTAACCTCCACCAAAGGAGTATTTCCAATTAAACCTAATGTTCCCTGATAAATGTTTGCCATAATAATATCCTCCTATTCCTAGTTCTTTTATATACTGTTTAATATACCGCTATTATATTCCTACTTTTCCTAGTTGTCAACAATGAATTAAAATTTTTATCAAAAATAACAATTTCATCTTTCCAAAAACTGTTATTTCAATACTTCACTATATACCCGCAGCACATTTCCATAACATATTTTATCAATTTCACTTTCATGAAATCCTGCCTTTCGGAATTCTTCAATCAGTTTTGGCATATCTTCCGCTCCCACAAGTTCCGGATGAGGGGAAATGCCATCAAAATCACTGCCAAGGCCCACACATTCCATTCCACCCACATTGGCAATATATTTTGCATGTTTCACAATATCCGCAATAGAGGCATATCCCCTTCCCCAGTTTGCCGGGTTTCTGGCATCCACGCCTTCGCACCCTTCATGTTCCCGCAAGAAATCCACACTAAAATTAAGCCCGGCTACTCCACCTCTTTCTCCAAGCCTTCTTATCATATCATCACTCAGATTACGAGCGGCTCTGCACACCCCTCTGGCATTGGAATGACTTGCCACAAATGGCTTCTTTGTATGAGTAAGTACATCATAAAATCCAGCATCCGACAAATGGGAAACATCCACAATCATACCCAGACGTTCCATCTCCTCTACAAACACAATTCCATGCTCTGTTAACCCGTGTTGAATATCCGGCACATACATATCCCCATTTTCATTGTAATTCGGATATCCCAATTCATTTGGATAATTCCATGTTATTGTCATCATACGTACACCTTGGTCATAAAGATAGTACAAATGCTCCAAGCTACCTTCACATACGCCCCCCTCTTCTACCGTAAGCAATGCCGATACTTTCCCCTGTCTTTCATTTTCCAGTATCTCTTCCACATTATGCACTTCACCAATCCAGTCTGCATTCGCTTTCATTTCCTGTTTAAATACCTGTATCAACTCCTTTACGGCAGCAAAGCAACCATGTTCCGCCTTACTCCCATCCACAAACAGCGCATAGTTCTGTACCAGATAATGATTCTCCCGAAGCCTTTTTAAATCAATCATCATAGCATTTTTCCGAATACTACAGCCTTCTCCTCGCTTTCGTGCTTCCCATATTTCACTGATTGTATCACAGTGCATATCTATTATCTTCATCCTGCTTCCTCCCATCTTAACATCCTGCTTTATATAATATGATAACCGTTTCAAATAATTTTATTGTATCAGATAATTCCAAAGAAATTTATATAGAATAAAAAACTACCACTCCGGATATACTAAATCTTTGTATATCCAGAGCGGCAGTACACTATTTTCTATCAGCTATATATAATAACATCTTTACCGATTTCCGCATCTTCGTTCAGATTACATCTTCGATATTCTTCCCCCTTTCTTCTATCCTTTAGAATAAACTCATCTATATGCCGAATGATTATTTCTCCGGCTCATAGGTGCGTTCAAACACATCCCCCTGAATAATATAACTGTCACATAAATCATCCGCCCGGATCGCCATGTAATCCCCTGGTCTTCCATAGAAATACTCCCGCTGCCCACCTGCCGGGAAAATCTTCGTTCGCTTCGATAGCTTTCTGGCATAGATACCCGTTCCCTGCTTTGGGTAACAAATATGTGCCATTTCATCTAAACTGATATATTCTCCGGTAGCCATATTCTCTACTGCAGGAATAAAATCCAGCATCCGTTCAAACACATCCAGTTTTTCATCTGTGGCCTCATAGGTAGCCTCAAATTTTTGCCGTTTCATATCATATACCTCGCCACGGCATCCAATCATAATATATGCATCCTCATCGGCTGTAAGCAGCATGCCTGACTCATTTTCTAACGTCTTTATCTGAATCTGCGTTCCTTTTGCTGCCACATCTAAGGACTTAACAAATGCCCAGCCTTCCATACGCTTCACATAGCGCTGCAAATTCATAATACTGTCCTTATGTTCCTTCCCATATTCTTCAGCTTCTATACAATCACAATCTGCAAAGTAATCCGCAATCTGCTTCAAAAAATATTCGGTCACTTCCGAAATTTCAACATTCGCCATTTTAACCTTTAATACAGCTGCTGATATCAGTCCCTCTGCACATTCCGCTCCTCCCTTAACAAGTCCAAACTCCGGAATCAGAGAATCTAAAAACTCCAATGCCCGAATCTCTCTTGTCCCACTAGAAAAAAACAACCGAACTTCTTCCTGATTATCTGCCACAAATAGCATATACTGACAATCCTGTTTTTCCCTCAAAGACTCTAAATCTACGGAAGCAATAAAATCGCGCAGTTCACCTGTTACCTCCACAACCACAAGGGGTTCTTCAAGATAGCGATATACCTTTCCACATTGAGGCATATCTAACCCCTGTTCTATCTCTTTAAACTGATACTCACAAACTCCCATAACATCTTATTCCTTTCCCTCCAGAATTCTATCCGCAAATACTTGAAAACTTTTATTTACATGGGTAAAATGCAGTGTGATCCGCTTTTTCCCCTTTGACATAATCTTCGCATATACATTCGTAAAAAGAGCCCTGCCTTCCTGACCCGCTGCAAAAATTTCCACATCGGCATAATCTGTCAGTTGTCCCCTGTCATCATTCTCCAACACCACCGTTGCCCGCTTTCTTGAAAAATTCTCCAACCGGGCAGAAATGGAATCCTCCATAATCATCTTTCCTTCAATCGGATACAGATTAAATGTTACCGGAACTTTAACCGGATACATGGTATCTGATACTACATTTTCAAGACAGCATCCATATTCCCCTCCAATCTCCATTATTTCATACACAGCCATCGGTTTTAACAGTCCTTTTGCCGTAACCTCAATCTGATTTCTCACCTCTACCTTACAATCCATTTTATCCAAAGTTTCCTTAGATACCAGTACCTGGCCACCTACGCTAAAACTCTCTATTCTAGAGCACTGGTTGACTGCCCTTCCGATTACATTATAGCGCATCATCTGTTCCGAACCGACATTACCGACGAACACCTCACCTCTATGAACACCAATTCCCATTTCCAGACCGGGATATCCATGCTTCTCACAATAACGATTCACACTCTTCATCCGGTTCTGCATACAGATTGCTGCCGCTACGGCATCGGAACTTTGCTGCTCGGATGGCAAAGGTGCACCAAACACAGCTAAAATTCCATCTCCTAAAAACTCCATTACAATACCATGATAGTGTGTAATAACCTCTAACATTTCCCCAAAATAAAAATTTAACAAATCGGTTACTGCCTCTGGCTCCAGACTTTCAGAAACAGAAGTAAAACCACGCAAATCTGACATCATAATGGTTACCTCTCGTTTTTCTCCACCAATAGCAGCCCCCTCCGGATGCTCTAAAATCACATCCACAACCTTATCCGAAAAATATCTGCCGAATATCTGATGCAGCAATTCATTTCTGGACTTAAGCTGCTCATTTAGATGTTGAATCTTCTTTGCTGCCTGCAAATCATTTGCCTGCCTTTGTAACATCTTTTCATAATTCTTTGTTACTTCATGCTGCCATGCTATCCGTTCAATCCGCAAAATATCTGCATCAGAAAAGGGCTTCCGTAAAACTACTGTTGCCCCTTTCGCATAACATTCCTCATCCAATTCATCCGTCCTACACTCCACCATGAAAAAAAACGGTACACCTGCCAATGGCTGCTGGTTTTTTAGCATGGACAGAGATCGAAACTCCTCTTCCCTATCCATTCCATAATCCAAAATAATAAGAGATGGTACATTCCTGCCAGTACTTCCACTCTCTGACAATCCACAAACTGCTTTCACCACTGCCTCATGGCTCAACATGCAAAAAGCACGCATACTTCCAGCTGAGTTTATTCTTTTTTGTGCCTCTATCATCTCTTTTTTATCATTACCAATCACCCATATTATCTTTTCCATACAAAACCACTTCCCACTATAAACTCTTTCCCGTATACCACCTTCCACGCATTGACTTATCCACTATCTCCTGCCTGGGAGATTTGCAATTATCACAAAGATAACCAGTTCGAATAGGAGCTCCACACTGTTGACAGGACAGTCTTTCCGATGCAAGTTTTGGTATTTCCAAAAACTCCTGACGCAAAAAATGATCCACCACATTTCTTGGAACTCCCGTTTCTTTCGCAATCACAGTTGCCGGTTTTGCTCCTTCTTTCTCCAAAAAATTTCTTACTGTACGCAGGTAATCATAATTTTCTTCACCACATTTGATACACCGAAAGATTCCCACTCCCGTTTCCTCAAGTTCACCACCACAATACTTACATTCCAAAGGAACCTTATTAATTCGAAAAACATCTGCTTTTCTTCTGCTTCTGTTGGTATCATTTAGAATCATTTGACAGTTCGATGTATCACGCTTGTTCCCTTCTTTATTGCTCTCATTCTGTCTTTCCAGATTCTTTTGTTTTGTTATGGAATAATCCTCCACATCCTCAAACAAATCATCCTCTTCCTGATTAAGCTGCAACAGCTTTTTCATTTCTTCCTTAATTCCGGTAAAATTGTGCATCAAATCTTCTTTATAAGAAATTGTCTGCACATTATTCAGATAAAATCGATAGGTTTCACAAAGAGGAACTTCGTCAATCTTGACCGGCACAATTGTTTTTCGGTGATTAATCGCACTGTCAATCTCTTTTTCAACCCAGATTGAAGTCTGGGACGCCTTTGACAATACAAGCAAAAACACCTCACATTCCCGAATCGCCCGAGGAATTTCTCTCGCATAGCTTGACCCTGCCGGAATCATTTCCGGTGCCTTCCAGTACGATATTCCCATATCCTTAAGCACCTTTGTTATTTGATTCACAAAGCCCGCATCCTTTGAACTATAACTTATAAAAACCGATTTTGTATCTGCCATACCAATTCCTCCTGCCTTACAAAAACCAGGCTTTTAATCGCCGCTCTGCTTAACCACCCGGTTTCTTCCAAATGACTTTGCAATATAAAGCTTATCATCCGCCCTTTTGATATTCTCTGCCAAATCTCTATCCCGATTAAGCGCCTCAACGCCAAAAGACATCGTTACTTTAATTCTTGAACCTGCATATTCACACACAGTTGTCTCTATCTGTTTTCTTACTTCTTCAGCAAACTCTGCCGCTTCTTCCAGATTCTTATTCTGAAGCAGAAAAACAAATTCTTCACCGCCCCATCTCACAACTTCATCTCCGATTCGAAGGTTTCCGTGCAAAACATCAGCCACATGAATCAAAACTGCATCACCGGCATTGTGTCCATAAGTGTCATTCACTTTTTTAAAGAAATCAATATCACAAATTACAATGCACATTGGTCTGTCAGAATCTGTATTCTCCATCTTTTCTGCATAATATTCATAAAATCCACGTCGATTCTTAAGTCCTGTCAACTGATCTATCTGTGCTTCCCGCTGCAACATATGAGACTCCAGCGTCTTACCACAAAACACAGCAACCATAGCAAGCCGCTTCACATCCCACTCCCCAAAGGAACCATCCAATCCATTCACATCTAACTTATTGATTGCCTGAAATGCGCCAATCACTTTTCCTTTTTCATTCGTAACCGGCATACACAAAATCGACTTTGTTATATACCCTGATTCCTTATCCACACTTGGATTAAACCGTTCATCCTCGTAAGGATTGTTGATAATAACCGACTCTTTCTCTTTAATTGCCGCACCTACAATCCCCGTACCTTCCGGCATCGTAATCTTCTCACTTCCCCATGCTGCTATCGTCCAGTACTGTTTCTTCTTTGTATCCCAATACCAAAAAGATGCTCGGTCGGAACCAACTAAAGTTCTTCCAAGATCCGTCAAAAGAAGAATTGCTTTTTCAAAATCCTTCTCGTCCATCAACTGATTCATATAATAAAATATCTTTTCCAGTAAACTTTCTGCATTCCTTGTATCATTTACTGCCATATTTCCCCCTCCATTCTCCGTATTCCCATCCGGGTATCCATATACTCTAAAGACCTTCTCTGATTTTCTAATGGTGTCGTCTCCACAAGCACACTGCATTCTCTAAAATAACGCCTGTAATATGTCTCAAACTGTTTCCAATCAATCATACCATCACCGACTGCCAAATGCATATCGTGCTGCAAATCATTATCATTAATATGAATATGTCTTATATAGTCTGCCAACGATTCTACCCACTGTTCCATATCCTGCCCATAAATGCTTGCATGGGCATAATCAAAACAAACTCCATAATTGGGATAACAACAAAGCTTTTGGGATATTCCCCTTAAAATATCAGGTGTCCGGTCAAACATATTCTCAAGATAAATATCAATATCCCTATATTTTTCAAGCAGCTCCTTAAGATACTCTGCAGTAAACTCCACCACCTGGGTATCGTATTCTTCTCCCTCTAACATCGGATTGGAATTATTGTGAAACACAACACCCTTCACACCAAGCCGCACCGCAATCTGCATACTCTGTTCCATACGTCTTTGGGAAACCTTGCGAATCGCCTCATCCTGGCTAAATACCGTTACATCTAAAAATGCTCCATGCATGGTACTTCCTTTCGGAATGCCAATCCGCTCATACTGCCGGATTAACTCACTTGTCCGTTCTTCGTCATCTAACACATCCGGATAATAAAAATCGTTAATTTCAAACCCAACCCCATACTCATCCGAAATCTGCTTATAATCTTCTAGTTGTTCTGCCTTTGAAATAACCAAAAATCGCCCCATATACTACCTCTTACATAAGCCCCTGAATAAACCCTTCCGTCCTGTAATGCTGCCCCCTTAATTTAGCATTACAAATCCAATAAATATAATGTATTATTATATCATAGACTGTTCTAACGTACAAATAGATAATCCCTCGATTTTTCGTGCAAATTGACATATTGATAAAAAAGCCATTACAAAGTTTGTATACTCTGTAATGGCCTTCCTTCCACCATAATTCATCCACTTGGTCTTCTTAAAATGCTACAATAATCCCACCATCAGCAGCATAAAGCGAACTAATTCCCTTCGTATCAATAATCTTTACACTCTTAAATGCGTATCGTTCCTTAATCTTTTCCTCCACGCTTTTGGCACGCTCATGGCAGTTGCAATTTGCTATAATCAAATCCTTTTCCTCTATGTTCTCTCCCACCTCACCGATGTATTCTACCATCTTGGTAAGTGCCTGCTTAATGCCTCTTGCCTGACCAACCTGTTCAATCTGTCCATCTTCTGCTTTCATATACGGCTTAATCTGTAAAAGATTGGCAACTGCTGCCTTCATATTGCTTAACCGCCCATTTTTACGAAGTGTTTCTAATGTCTCTAAAACAAAGGTTGTTTTCATGCCATCCCGATATGCCGTCACTTCCTCCACAATCTGTTCAAAACTCATACCTCTCTTTGCGCGTTTTTCAATTTCATACGCAATCAAAAGCTGTCCACATGATGCTGATTTCGAATCCACCACATGAATATTCACATCCGGATGCTCCTCCTCATAAAGCTTTTTTGCAAGACATGCACTATTATATGAACCGGAAAGCTTCGCAGAAAGTGTAATAACATAAATATCTTGAGCCCCTTCAAAGCTCTTCATAAATGCCTCGGGAGAAGGACAAGCTGACTTTGGACAGTCTGGTGCTACAGCTACCCTATCTAAAAAATCCTGCTGATCAAAAGATTCG
>JAQXLK010000103.1 GCA_029012085.1 Clostridiales bacterium | reverse complement strand
TTATACCGGTTTTTGAGAAGAATGGGTTTGTGACAAAGATGGATGCCTTTATTTGGGAGGAGGCATGTAAAGTAATACGCGGCTGGATAGACGATGGAATGAAACCACTTCCGATTTCTGTGAATGTATCAAGGCTACATTTGAAGGATAATCAGTTTGTAGAGGTGTTAAATCATTTAATCGATAAGTATCAGATACCTAAGGAATATTTAGAGATAGAACTGACGGAAACCACAGACAGTGCGAAGATATCAGAGGGTATTTCTTTGTTGAAAGATAATGGATATACGTTGCTGATGGATGATTTTGGTTCCGGATACTCTTCTCTTAACACATTAAAAGACACACAGTTTGATGTGATTAAAATTGACCGGGGATTTTTGCAGGATTTTATAGGTTCCGAACGTGGACAGAAGATTGTGGAGCATACAATTCAGATGACGAAATCCATAGGATTGGATTTAGTGGCAGAGGGTGTGGAGACTAAGGAGCAGGCACAGTTTTTGATGGGTTGTGGATGTGATACCGCCCAAGGGTTCTACTATGCAAAACCGATGACGGTAGAACAATTTAATGAGTTGATGAGAATGCAGTAATCAGTAGTTACTGTACATGTGTTGCCCAAGCGGACGCTCCAGATTCAATAAAATTATTTCCAACCGGGCTCGCTTTCGCTTAGTTGCGTGCGTAATGGTACATAAGGCTGCAAAGAACGCAGCCTAAGTACCAACGGACGCAAATAGCCCTCATGGAAAACAATTTTATTGAATCTGAAGCTGTATATTGATAGCGAGTGAACAGTGTCCAGTAATAATCACAAATTGCTTGCACTGAAGGGTTGGCAGATGTATAATATTACAGATAGTGGGGAGCTTGTAGGACAGGCTGAGAGGAAGGTGTAACCTTCGACCCAGTAACCTGATTTGGATAATGCCAACGTAGGGATGATAGTGTTTACAAATATCGTGGGAAGTTACCAATTAGGTAGCTTCCCTTTTTTCAGGAGGTTGTAGATTTGGTAGTAGTTAACGGGAAAAGTCTTGATGTGGCTGGAAAAACGCTGAAAGAATATTTGGAGATGGCAAATTATAATCTGCGGACAATTGCTGTTGAATGGAATGAAGAGATTGTGACTAGTGATCAGTATGAGAAGATTGTGTTAAAAGATGGTGATGTCGTTGAAGTTGTTAGCTTTGTAGGAGGTGGCTGAATGGGTCAGATTCCGAGCAAAGAGGAAATGCGCCGGGTTTTGGAAGAAAGACATGGGAAATTAATGCAGGATAAGTTTGATAAAGCCACCGTTGCAATTTGCGGTCTTGGTGGACTGGGTTCCAATATCGCTGTATCCCTTGCCCGTGCAGGGGTTGGAACAATGATTCTCATTGATTTTGACCGGGTGGATATCTCCAATCTTCATCGCCAGCAGTATAAGGCAGAGCAGATTGGAGAAAGCAAAACGGAGGCGCTTGCTGCTAATATTAAAGAAATAGCACCATATGTGAAGACAATCACACATACGGTTCGCATTACTGCGGATAACTATGCCGAACTGCTTGGACAGGCAGATATTGTATGTGAAGCCTTTGATAATCCGGAGGCGAAGGCAATGCTGGTAAATGGGGTATTAAAGACTATGCCGGATACTTATTTGGTTGCGGCTTCCGGTATGGCAGGCATGGGTTCTGCTAATGATATTAAAACAAGAAAAGTTACAGAGCGCTTTTATCTTTGTGGAGATGAAGTAAGTGATGTAGCAGATGGAATGGGATTGGTATCTTCCCGGGTGATGCTGTGTGCCGCCCATCAGGCGCATGCGGTTTTATGCATTTTATCAAAGCCAGAGCTGTAAATTGGAAAAGGTGTGAGTAATATATATCAGAAAGAAGGAAAAGAAGATGCAGGAAAATGATAAATTGGTTATTGGAGGTCATGAATTTAACTCGAGGTTTATTCTTGGCTCCGGTAAATATTCTATGAATTTGATTGAGGCGGCGGTGAAGGATGCCGGGGCAGAGATTATTACACTGGCTGTGCGTCGTGCCAATACAAAGGATCAGGAAAATATTTTGGATTATATCCCGAAAGAAGTTACACTGCTTCCGAATACCTCTGGTGCGCGGAATGCGGAAGAAGCTGTCCGTATTGCCCGTCTTGCAAGACAGCTTGGCTGTGGTGATTTTGTAAAAGTGGAGATTATGCGGGATTCTAAGTATCTGCTGCCGGATAATCAGGAGACAATCAAAGCAACGGAAATTCTTGCAAAAGAAGGTTTTGTTGTGCTGCCATATATGTATCCGGATTTGAATGTTGCAAGAGATTTGGTGAATGCAGGGGCGGCTGCAGTTATGC
>JAQXLK010000102.1 GCA_029012085.1 Clostridiales bacterium | reverse complement strand
TCTGCTTTTTCATCATCAGTAAAAAACGGTCTAATAAATTAAAATTAGGATTAGGAGATGCAGCTGCAAACACAATCAATGCCTGATCTACATTAGCAACTGCGGGACGTATCAGCTCGGAAGACCTTGGCAATATCTCATCAATATTGCCAAGTGCCTTTTCCTCATCTAACACTGTAATCATTACATCATCACCAACAAGCGGCTTAATCTTCTGATTTCGAAAACTTCCTTTCGCTTTACATTCATATATACATTGATTGGAATATACATAATAAAAACCAGCAATTCCTTTAATTATCTTACCCTTCATCTACTGTTCTACTTTCTTAATAGTTGCCTTACCAGAAGATGTAAAGCTTCCTGTAATATCATTTCCACTTTCATCCTTTACACTATATAGCAAAGAAGCATCCTGACTTGTAAGCCCTTCTTTATCTGCAGCATAAGAGGCAATTGCAATTGGAAAAGCACCCTCTGAAAAATAGTCATCAATCAAAACGTAATTTGCATCTCCAACCCGTAATGTCAATGTTACCTTTACAAGCTCACCTTCTTCAAAGCTATAACTGCTATTCGAAATCGTACCAGAAAAGCTTGCAGTATAAGAAACCGTCTTCTCCTCTGTTGGCTTCTTTCCCTTACTAATCGTAATATCTACCGCTGTTCCTTCCTTAACCTCTGTTCCTGACGCAATACTTTGTGAAATGACCTTTCCCTCTTTTATTGTATCGCTATATTCCTGAGATACATTACCAAGCTTTAAGTTCACATCTGACAAAGCCTGTTCTGCGTTTGTAACGGTCATTTTCTTAAGATCCGGTACAACTGCTACCTTCACTTCTTCACCTTTGCTGACAACAATGGTAACCGTGGAACCTTTCGCCGCATCTGTTGCACCATTTGGAGTCTGACTGATAACAACATCTTCCTCCACATCTTCGCTATATTCTTCATCCTCATCCACTACAAATCCAGCTGACTTAAGAAGCGTGGCTGCTTCTTCACGAGATTTTCCCACAACATCCGGAACAGCTATCATTTCTGCACCTTTGCTGATGATAATTTTTACTTTATCACCCTCCTTAAGCTCCGTTCCCTCAAGGATATCCTGACTCATTACAATTCCTTCTGCAAATTTGCTATCATAAGCACGTTCAATTACATAATCAATGTCGGCCGCTTCTAATGCTGCAACTGCGTCTTCTTCTTCCTTACCAACTACATCAATCATTTTATGAATCTGGTTTTCTGTCGCAGTTGTTTCCTTTTCCACTTTCTTATCCTTGAATGAATTGGTAATAGACACAATTAATATAATTAATACAATACCAATAAGCACGGTCGCAATAATTGCACCAATTGTAAGCATCTTCTCTGTTTTAGCATCCAGTTCACTTTTCTCATCGTTCTCCGACTCCTCATCATCAAAGATATCATCCTCTTCTTCGTCTTCATCATCATATAAGCTTTCCAAAGCCGCATTTGCCTCATCCAATTCCGTATTATGTTCTTGAATCGGAAACATGGAAATACCTGTCTGAACCGGCGCAGCACTCTTGATTGCAGCCAATTCCTCTTCTGAAATCTGAATGGTTGGAGAATTATCCATTACAGCAACTCCGACCATTCCCACCTCAGCATTTGGATCCATTGCAAATTTACGCAAATCAGAAAGCATAGCACTTGTTGTTAAATATCTCCGTTCCGGTTTTTTCTGAGTTGCCTTAAGAACAATTCTTTCCAAACCAATTGGAATATCCGGATAATATTCCCTTGGTGGAATAATTTCACTTTGAATATGCATTAGTGCAACCGTAACATTATTCTCGCCTTCAAATGGAACTCTTCCAGTTAACATCTCATAAAGTGTGATACCTAAAGAATAAATATCTGAACGCTCATCAGAATACCCTCCTCTAGCCTGTTCTGGAGAAATATAGTGAACACTGCCCATTGCACTAGAAGCAATCGTATTTGATGTTGCTGCCTTTGCAATACCAAAATCCGTAACCTTCAAAGTTCCATTTCTGGATACAATAATATTTTGTGGCTTAATATCCCGATGAATGGTGTGATGTTCATGTGCCACTTCAATTCCTGCTGTAATCTGTACAATAAAATCAAGTGCTGTCTGATATGGCAGTCTTCCATTCTGCTGAATATATTCTTTTAATGTTATACCCTCAACCAATTCCATAACAATATAATAAAATCCGTTCTCTTCTCCAACATCATATACATTTACAATGTTTGGGTGAGACAATCCGGCAGCAGACTGTGCCTCAATCCGGAATTTATTTACAAAACTCGTATCATCTGCAAACTCCGGTTTCAATACCTTCATTGCAACATAGCGGTTTAACACATGACATTTAGCCTTGTACACAACAGACATGCCACCAGAACCAACTTCTTCAATTATTTCATATCTATTTTGAATTATCATTCCCTTTTCAAACATATTCCTACACCTCGTTTAATATTTGCTCGACTACCACTACACCAATATTATCTTTTCCACCATAATAATTGGCTCGTTCAATTAATTGGTCACATATCTTGTCTACAAAGGTCTTCTGCATTACAATATCCCGTATTTCATCATCCTCTACCATATTCGTCAATCCATCGGAACACAAAAGTACTTTTTCGTTTTCTTCTAAATGAATCTCAAAAAAATCCGGAATGGCCTCATTACTGGTACCAAGTGCTCTTGTGATAATATTCTTTTCCGGATGAAACCGTACCCGTCTTCTATCTAACTGTCCGGTACGAATCAATTCCTCTACTAAGGAATGATCCAGCGTAATCTGCTTTGCCTCTTCCCCCATTACATACAATCTGCTGTCACCAATATTTGCCACATACATTTTATCCGGTAGCAAAACAGCAGCCACAAATGTAGTTCCCATTCCTTTTAACTCTGTATAAGCAGCAGACTGTGCTAACAACATATCATTTATCTTTGCAATTCCTGTTTTTAATATCGTAATTGGATTTTGATATTGGCAATCCTTTACATATTCTACAAACCACTCTACAGCATGGGCAGAAGCATAATCTCCTGCCTTATGTCCACCCATACCATCTGCAACTATGTAAAGATTTGGCAGATTACCAATACTCTTATCAGAAAAGAAGATGCTATCCTGGTTCATGCTTCTAATCATTCCTATATCTGTTTTTCCGTAGGATATCATGCTGCTCCTCCCTTCCTTTGTAATCTCTATCCTTTATCACACCATCAAAGAAAATCTGCCTCTTTTTTGATGGTCTTTATGCTTTTTTATCCATATAGGCTTTCCGAAGCTGCCCACAGGCAGCATCAATATCTTTACCCATACCTCTTCTAATTGTAACATTCACCGCATTTTTTTCAAGGAAAACTTTAAATTTTTGTACAGAATTTTGATCTGCCCTTTTATAACTACGTTCCTTAATGGGATTCACTGGTATCAAATTTACATGACACGGAAAAGAAGATAGCAGGGAGCTCAACTGTCTTGCATCCTCTTTTGTATCATTTTCGCCTGCTACCAAAGAATATTCAAATGTAATTCTTCTGCCGGTAGTTTTGAAATAATATCTGCACGCCGCCATAAGCTCTTCAATACTGTACTTATTTGCAATCGGCATAAGTGTTCTTCTCTTTTCATCATTCGGTGCATGCAGGGAAACTGCAAAGGTAATAGCAAGCTTTTCATCTGCAAGTTTATAAATCTGCGGTACAATCCCACAACTTGATACGGTTACATTTCTCTGGCTGATATGAAGTCCATCTTCGTTCGTAAGCAATGTAAGAAATCGCAGTAAATTATCATAATTATCCAACGGCTCCCCGGTTCCCATAACCACTACATTTGATACCCGCTCACCGGTAATCCTTGAAATTGCATAAATCTGGTCAAGCATTTCAGAAGGTGATAAATTTCTTGCTAATCCCATTAAGGTGGAAGCACAGAATCTGCATCCCATCCTGCAGCCTGCCTGGGAAGAAATACAGACAGAATTACCGTGCTTATAAGGCATAAACACACTCTCGATTACATTGCCATCCTTTAACCGGAATACAAATTTATTCGTTCCGTCTGTCTTTGATTCCAATCGTTCCAATACTTCTAATGAGATAAAGTCTTCCGCAATCCATTGCCGGATATCCTTCGGTAAATTTGTCATTTCCTCCACACTTCGGCAAAGCTTTACATGGCACCAGTCATAAATCTGTTTTGCCCTGAATTTGGGATATCCCTTTTGGACAACGGCTTTAGTCAGTTCATCCAGCGTCATTGATTTTATATCCATAACATCTAATCCTATCTTTTCCTAAACTTCGCAATAAAAAATCCATCACATTTGTGTACACCCGGTAAAAGCTGTACCATGTTCTCTTCTAACATATTCTTTCTAAGTTCTTCCGGTAACAATTCCTCAATTGGTTCTTTTTCAAAATCAAAATGCCCTAAAAACCATTTTGCATTTTCCATATTTTCTTCCGGATTAATGGTACATGTGCTATATAATAAAATACCACCTTTTTTCACATAGGCAGCCGCATTCGTCAATATGGTACGCTGCAAATTCGCCAGTTCCGTAAGCTGCTGTTTTGAAATATGGTACTTAATGTCATTTTTCTTTGCAATGATGCCAAGTCCCGAACAAGGCAGGTCTGCAATCACCACATCCGCCCATTCCCGTCTGCTCTCATCTAATATCAGTGCGTCCCATACATCTGTTTCTATATTATGAATACCCAATCTTAAAACATTCTCATTTATCAAAGAAATTTTGTTCTCTGTCAAATCCCTTGCTTTTATGAAAGCCCTGTCACCTAACTTCTGGGCAAAATGAGTGCATTTACCACCAGGTGCAGCACAAAGATCTAAAATGTGAAGCACATCTGCCTCTTTCTTTTCTCTATCAGCCCCAGACAACTGATATAACAGCATGGAGCTTTCATCCTGGATAAAAAACTCGCCTTCTTTAAATCCCGGAAGTCGTTTTACATAATTAATATTTGCTAGATGTAACGCTTCCCCCACATAGTTGCCATCTGTTACAACAACACCATTTTCCGAAAGCTTATCCCTTAATTTCTCTTTGGAAATCCGATTCTCATTGACACGTATAGTTAAATCTGACGGCATGACGGAAGCCTTCAGTATGTGTTCCGTCACCTCTTCTCCGTACCACGAAAGCATCTCTTTTACAAGCCACACCGGCATGGAATACGTAATGGACAGATATCCTTCTAAATCCTTTTCCCGTTCCGGATACTGAATAGAATCTTTCTCCCTGCTTATATTCCGAAGCACACCATTGACAAATCCGGAAAGATTCTGAAATCCTTTTTTCTTAGCCAGTTTCACACACTCATTACAGGCGGCTTCATTTGGAACGCTGTCCATGTAAAGAATCTGATAAACTCCCATCCGAAGAACACAGCGGATTAACGGCTTACATTTTTTCACTTTTGTCTTGCTGAAACAGTCAATCACATAATCTAACTGCACCTGATATTCTGTCACGCCTTCCACCATACGGGTAATAAATGCCCGGTCCTGTTTACTTAAAAACTGCTTTTGAAATAAAAGCTTTTGCAAGGCATCTTTTACAAAAATATTCTTTTTTTCAATCTCTAACAAAGTCTCCAAAATAAGAAGCCTTGTATTCTCTTTCTCTGCCATATTCTATTCTCCAAGCTTCATTCCCGTCTTTATTTCATATCCTAGCAAAAAAGCAGATGTATCCATTCTTTTTTTGCCCTCAAGCTGTAGATTCATAACACGTAATGCACCGCTTCCACAACGTACCGTAAAACTCTTTTTATCCACGCTTATAATGCATCCTGGCTCTCCAAAATCCTGTATTGATTCCTCATCAAGCACTTCTGCTTTAAAAATCTTCAAACTCTTACCATTGATGGATGTAAATGCACTCGGCCATGGATTCAGTCCTCGTATCAGCCGTTCTAACGAAACAGCATCCTTGTTAAAATCAAGCCGTCCCATTTCCTTAGTGAGCATTTTCGCATAACTGCTCTTGCTGTCATCCTGCTTTGTCCTTGTTGCAGTTCCATTTTCTAACTTTTCTAACGTTGTAAGCAAAAGCTTTGCGCCTTCATCTGCCAAACGCTCAAACAAGGAACCACCGGTCTCTTCTTTATCCAATGTAAGCCTGCTTTGGCAGATAATATCTCCGGTGTCCAAGCCCTTTTCCATATACATGGTGGTTACACCGGTTTCTTTTAAACCATCAATGACTGCCCACTGAATCGGTGCCGCGCCACGATATGCAGGAAGAAGAGATGCGTGTACATTAATACATCCATATTGAGGAATGTTTAAAATACGTTCCGGAAGAATCTGTCCAAACGCCACCACCACAATGACATCCGGTTTCAGTAATTCTAAAGAAGCCATAAACTCTTCCTCTCTCACCTTTTCCGGCTGGGCAACCGGCAGATTATACTCTAATGCCTTTTCTTTTACAGGAGTATAGACTAATTTTCCACTTCTTCCCTTCGCCTTGTCCGGCTGTGTTACCACTAAAGTAACCTCATGTCCTGCCTTTACAATGGCGTCTAATGTATTCACAGCAAAATCCGGTGTTCCCATATATACAATCTTCATCTATATCCCTGCCTTTCTAACTACACAATTGAAATCTCTTGTAACAATCCAAAGTTTGTTCCAAACCTCACTTTGCTTCAGCTCATGTTGTTTTTCAAATCTTTTTCAATTTACAACGGTAAAGCAACCATTGAAACGTAACAATTATTCTTCCTCGTTATCATACTCTACCATGCGAAGCGGACCATCTGCCACATCTTTATATAAAATACCCTCTAAATGGTCAAGCTCATGGCAGATTGCTCTGGCAAGCAATCCTTCTCCCTCAATTTCAATCTCTTCCATATTCTCGTTTAAGCAACGGCAAATCACATGATTTGGTCTTGTGACAGTTGCCACCTTACCCGGTAAACTTAAGCATCCCTCATCACCGGTCTGCTCTCCATCACTTTCCACAATAACCGGATTAATCAATACAAGCGGAGTCTCATAATCCACATCAATGACTACAATACGCTTCAAAATACCTACCTGTGGTGCAGCAAGACCAACCCCATTTGCCTCATACATTGTTTCAAACATATCATCAATCAAGGTCAATGTCCGATCATTCATCTCCTTAACCTCTTTACAGGTCTTTCTAAGTACATCCTCTCCGTCATAACGAATTTGTCTAAGTGCCATTTCTTTCTCCTCATCTTTCTTTTTTCTATCAAAGCTTTAATACCCATGTACCGGGTCAAAATCAAACGTAATATAACAATCCTTAAATACAGTCTCTTTATCTAACATTCCCTCTGCTGCATTTTTCAATTCCACTAATGTATTATACTGAACATGCTTAAAATATACAACCCTTCGATATCGGTCATTGATTTTTCCAATGGTAGCATCTGCAGGACCAACAATCTGAATTTCCAGTTCTTCCGACTTCTGTTTTAAACTTTCTGCCAGATATTGGGAGAGTTTTGCTAATTCTTCATATCTGTCATGCTCCATAAATACCACAAGCACATGACAAAATGGTGGGTATTTCAGCAGACTTCTATATGCCCTCTCTTCCCTGTAAAATGCTTCATAGTCCTGTTTTGCAGCAGTCTCAATACTGTAATGTTCCGGATCATAGGTCTGAATCACCACCTCACCGGCAAGTTCTCCCCTGCCGGCTCTGCCTGCTGCCTGGGTAATTAAATCAAAGGTTCGTTCTGCCGACTTATAATCATTATCAAACAAACTCAAATCCGCTGCAATAATACCAACCAGTGTCACATTCGAAAAATCATGTCCTTTTACAATCATTTGCGTTCCCACGAGTACATCAGCCTCTTTATTTGCAAAACATTCTAAAATCTCTTCATGGGAATTTTTGTTTTTCGTAGTGTCCATATCCATCCGGAGTACCCTTGCCTCTGGAAATTCTTTATGCACCTGTTCTTCCACCTTCTGGGTTCCGATTCCAAATCCCGCAATATAGGAAGAACTGCACTTTGGACATTTTAAAGGACGCTTTTGCTCATATCCGCAGTAGTGACATACCAATTTTTCTTTTGCGGTTCCCTTAAAATGCTCTGTCAGTGAAACATCACAATGCGGACATTTTACCACATGCCCACAGCTTCTGCAGGAAATAAAACCTGCAAAACCGCGCCGGTTAATAAAAAGCATCACCTGCTCTTTTTTTGAAAGTCTGTCTTTCATAAGCTCTTTTAACCGTTCGCTGAAAATACTACGGTTTCCATTTTTTAATTCCTGTCTTAAATCCACAACTGATACATCCGCTAATGCTGCCTTTTCCTTCGCTCTTTTCTCTAATGTTAACAGCGTATAGTCTCCATTTACTGCATGAAAATAAGACTCCACGGAAGGCGTTGCGGAACCTAATAATACGCTGGCGCCTACCATCCTTGCCCTCTCAATGGCAACCTCTCTTGCATGATACTTGGGTGGATATTCACTTTTATAGCTTGCTTCATGCTCCTCATCAATCACAATAATCCCCAGATTACGAAATGGTGCAAAAAGTGCTGACCTGGGACCAATAATGACAGAAACTTCTCCATTCTTTGCTTTTTCAAACTGGTCAAACCGTTCACCCTTACTGAGCTTTGAATTCATTATGGTGACCCGGTTTCCAAACCGCTGCCGGAACCTTTTTACTGTCTGATACGTAAGTGCAATCTCCGGAATCAAAACAATTGCTTCTTTCCCCTGCTTTACAAGCTGGTCTATAATCTCAATATATACCAACGTTTTTCCACTTCCCGTAACTCCTTTTAACAGATACGTATCTGTGATGCCCTGTTTGAAATCCTCCGTTACACGATTAATTACCGCCTGCTGCTCTTCATTCGGACACACAGACTGCGTATTAGCATCTTTATCCGTTAACCCTTCCTTCGAATCTCCCTTTCCAACCACATCCCGGTAATATCCCTCTTCCTCTACTGCAATTATATTTTCCTTTTTTAACGCAGTTAATGTCGAAGATGAAATATTAAGCTTACCCGTTACAAATCCATAAGGTATTACTTTCTGATCAATTAACTCTGTCAAAAGTCTCACCTTTGCTTTCGCATTCTTTTTTTTGTAATCCAAAAGTTTATCCTGTGCCTCTGATGTGGAAAGCAGTAAACGTACTTCCTTATGTGTAAGCCCCTTTATCTTCTCTTTTACAGGCATAACCGTCTTTAATGCATTAATCATCGTGGAACCATATTGTTCTTTTATAAAAGCAGCAAGTTCAATTAAAGAACTTTCTATATCGACAGCACCTTCTTTTACTTCTATTATTTCTTTTATCTTATCTTCCTCAAAAAATGGTTCCTCTGAAAATGAAACAACATAGCCGCTTCGCAAATGATTTCCACGTCCAAAAGGGATAGACACCTGCGTGCCTATCCTTACTTGTTCACGAAGCGATTCCGGTACTTTATATTGAAAGGTACGATCAATAGCTTCATGCGAAATATCGATTATTATATCCGCATATCTGGGTGACATCCTCTTCCTCCAAAATTTCTTTAATCAAATCCCGTTCATCCATATGGTATTTCTTTCCTTTGATTTCCTGATAATCTTCATGTCCTTTTCCTGCAAGCACAATCACATCTCCTTCTCTTGCATTCATAATTGCAAAACGGATTGCCTCCTTACGGTCAATGATTTCCTCAAACTTACCGTCAGTTTTCGCCATTCCAACCTTAATATCATCAATAATCGCCTGTGGCTCTTCATCCCTTGGATTATCGGATGTAATAATCGTTAAGTCTGCAAGCTTTCCTGACACTTCTCCCATCTCAAATCTGCGAACCTTAGAACGATTGCCGCCACAGCCAAAAAGGGATACAAGACGATTTGGATGATAGGCACGCAAAGTCGTTAAAATACTTTCCAGACTCATTGCATTGTGGGCATAATCAATCAGAACTGTAAATGCATCCGAAATTCCAATTAATTCTACTCGTCCTTTGACATGAATATCTGTTAAAATTTCTAAGATTTTCTCCATGGGAACACCCATTTCCTTTGCTACTGCTATCGCAGATAAGGAATTATGCACCGAAAATTCTCCCGGCAGACTTACCATAACATGTTCCTCATATTTTCCTTTTAAATCATAAGTAATCCCAAGACAGCCATCCTTCTTAAACAACTCCAGATTTTCTGCTCTGTAATCCGCTCCACTCTTCATTCCGTAGGTAACAACATCGCAGGTATGTCCCTTTAATATCTCCTCACAATAGACATCATCCACATTAAATATACCCGTCTTACACAATGTAAAGAGTTTTGCCTTCCAACCAAGATACTCTGCAAAATCCTTGTGTTCATTCGGTCCAATATGGTCTTCTGAAAGGTTGGTAAAAATACCATAATCAAAGGAAATACCTGCCACACGGTCCAACATCAACCCCTGTGATGAAACCTCCATTACAACACTGTCAAGACCTGCATCCACCATTTCCTTCAACGTTCTCTGCATCACAATGGATTCCGGTGTAGTATTGCTTGCGGGTGTGACCTTATCTCCAATAATGGATTCTATTGTTCCAATCAAGCCAGTCTTATGCCCTGCAGCCTCAAGCATAGACTTAATCATATAGGTCGTAGTGGTCTTTCCCTTTGTTCCCGTGATTCCAATTACTGTAAGCCGCTTAGATGGATTTCCATAAAATGCAGAACATATCATTCCCATCGCATAGCGGCTATTCTTTACCTTTACGATTGTCACGTCACTGTCTGCTACAGAAACATCTTTTTCCACCACTAAAACTGCTGCACCCTGCTTTACTACATTCTCAGCAAATTCATGTCCATCAAATACCGCACCTGCAATGCAGAAAAAAAGAAAGTCTTTCTCCACTTTGCGTGAATCATTCGAAACCCCGGAAACCTCCCTATCCAGACTTCCCTGTACTATCTCATATTCTAACTCCGTAAGTAAATCTGTTAACTTCATGACAAGACCTCCCTATTATGTTGCATTTCACATCTTCACTCGTTCACAGTTCCTGCTAAACCTTAAAAAGTCACCTTTTTATTACATCGCTAACACAAGAAAAGACTGTCACAAATCCTGTCACAGCCTTTTGTCATTTTATTCCTCTTCTTCGTCTCCGACAATTTTAACCTTGCCTTCATAAAGTTCTTCAACCGCAGCAGATAGAGGTTTTTGACCATCACACTTAACCAATGGTTCCTCACCTGCAATAATCTGTCTTGCTCTCTTCGCTGTTGCTAACACAATAGAATAGCGACTCTGTACAACAGGCTGTTCGCCCGGCTCTACATCACTGTTAACAACCTCCATTAAGTCTGTATACGATGGGTGAATCATAACGTAATCTCCTTTCGAATCTCTAATAATTCATTCTTTGTCTTTTCAATATATTCTTTATTATTGGATGTTTTAAAGCTCTCTGCAATAATCACCGCATTCACATGCTCTACACAGGTCTCTAAATCATCATTGACAACTAAATAATCATAAAACGGCATATCTTCTGTTTCTTCATAAGCACGTTTTAAACGCTTGGCAATCACCTTAGCCTCCTCTGTACCTCTGCCTTCGAGACGGCTTTTCAAACTCCTTGCGTCCGGTGCTGTTAAAAAAATCAGCACTGCATCCGGATATTGCTCTTTAATGCGCATAGCTCCTTGTACTTCTATTTCCAAAATGACATTATGCCCTTTAGAAATCTCGTCTTCCACAAACTTTCGCGGTGTGCCGTAATAATTTTCCACATACTGAGCCCACTCAATAAAACCATTATAATCAATCAGACTACGAAACTCATCCACACTCTTAAAATAGTAATCCTTACCATCTACCTCACCAGGTCTTGGTGCCCTCGTTGTTGCAGAAACAGAAAGACTATACTGATATTTTTCTATTAGCTTCTTAACGACTGTTCCTTTTCCCACACCGGAAAACCCGGAAATGACAATCAAAACGCCTTTTTTATTCATATGTCTCACCTTCTATTCAATATTCTGTATTTGCTCTCTTACCTTTTCAATCTCCGTCTTTAAATCAATTGCCTTGTTTGATATATCCAAGGAATTTGCCTTTGACAAAATTGTATTCGCCTCACGATTCATCTCTTGTGCAATAAAATCGAGTTTTCTACCCACATTGCCACCTTCCATAAGAATCGCTTTTGTATTTTCAATATGGCTTCGAAGTCTAACCGTCTCTTCATCTACACAAATCTTATCTGCATAAATTACAACCTCCGTTGCAATCCGATTCTCATCTATTGTTGCACCATCTAATAATTCCTTTACTTTCGCCTCAAGTTTTTCCTTATAGGAATCAACTAACAATGGAGAAGTATTTTCAATATAATCTACCATGCAAAGCATACCATCGAACATTTCTAACAAGTCATTTTTTAAGGCTTCACCTTCTTTGGTTCTCGACTCTACAAACCGATTAGCCGCATCATCTAATACCTTCTCAATTTCCTTCCAAAGTTCTTCTTCATCCTCCGGCTGCTCCTCTAAGGTTAAGACATCCGGAAACCTTCCAAGCGATACTGGAGATAAATCATTACGTAATTCAAACTCATCCGCCATCTGTCCTAAGTACTTTACATATTCTGCCGCAATCTCCTGATTATATTTCACACAGGACTTATTTTCTGAATAATCTTCATAGGTAATAAAAATATCAACTTTTCCGCGTCCTATATACTTTTTTAAATAATTGCGGATACCAACCTCAAAGAAATTTAACTTTTTAGGCATCTTGATATTCATATCACAATAGCTGTGATTTACAGATTTCATCTCAATTACAATCTTTCGGTCCTTTGTAACGCTCTCACTGCGACCGAACCCTGTCATACTTTTTATCACACATTCCACCTGCTTTACATAGATTTGACAATCTAAGTTATTATATCGCAGGTGTCAAAAAAAAGCAAGCAATCCTAAAGAAAATCCAGCGCTGAGGAATAAATTTGTTTGTTGGAAGCCAATCAACGCCATTTTCTTATTTTTCAATACTGTCCACCAACTCCATATTTTACACGAAAGTTATCCACTTCTGTTTCGTATATGCTACCCTTCTTGCTTTTTTTTGGTTACTGTACAGACGTTAGCTGGAATTGAAGAAACCGATGGTATAAACTTGAGCTGTAATCAGGTTTGACCATCGGTTTTCTTTATCCAAAAATCTTGGATACTCTGTCAAATACATTTGTCTCATTATTTTTGCGCATCATTAACAGCATGCTCATGCTTTGACAGAGAT
>JAQXLK010000101.1 GCA_029012085.1 Clostridiales bacterium | reverse complement strand
CAAAAACCAAAAGAAGGAAATAGAAAAATATATTATTGATAATCACTTGGTAGAGGATATAAAGTATCTTGGATATATTCCACAGGAAGATATGCCATATATATTTGCAAATGCGAAAGCTTTAGTATTTCCATCAGTATTTGAAGGTTTTGGCATACCGTTAGTAGAAGCTATGAAAGCAGGAGTAGCAATTGCCTGTTCGGATTGCGGAAGTATTCCGGAAGTTGCTGAAGATGCAGCACTTTATTTTAATGCATATGATCCAAAGGATATTGCGGATAAAATTCAAACTTTATTGCAGGATGACGCACTTCGTGAGGAGCTTATTGAACGTGGAACAAAAGTAGCACAGAAATATTCATGGACTAAATGTGCGGTTGATACAAGAGAATATTTGTACAAAATTTTTACTTTAGCACAATGCAAAGAAAATAAAATAAATATTTATGAAAATGAATATCCTCTTGTTTCTGTTGTAACGCCATCATATAATCAGGGAAAGTTTATTGAAACAACAATAAAAAGTGTACTGGCACAGGATTATCCGAATCTTGAATATATTGTTATGGATGGAGGATCTAGTGATGAAACGATAAGTATACTTCAAAAATATAGTGATAAAATTAGATGGTATTCGGAAAAAGACAGAGGACAGGCAGATGCAGTTAATAAAGGTATCAGGTTAGCTAAAGGAAAAATAATAGGTTGGCTTAACTCAGATGATACTTATTTAGAAGGTGCTGTTTCGGAAATGGTTGATTACCTGAAGACCCATCCTGATACGGATATGGTGTATGGTGAAGGATATTACACTGATAAAGATGGTAATATTACAGAACGTTATCTGACGGAAAAGTATAATCGTAAACGATTGGCGGAAATGTGTATTATTTGCCAACCAACAGCCTTCTTTACAAAGGAAATTGTCGAAAGGGTTGGAATGCTTGATGTAGAGCATCAACTCAGTATGGATTACGAATTGTGGATGAGGATAGCAAAAGTTGGCAAGATAGCCTATATCCCGGATTATATTGCGACTTCCAGAATGTATGAAGAAAATAAAACCTTATCCAGAAGGAAAGAAGTATATGAAGAGACCTGCAAGGCTGTTAAGAAACATTACGGATATGTGCCAATCAACTGGATAGACGGATATGCGGATTATATTGCGGAAGGCACAAGAGGATGGAAATTCCATTGGGAGGACATAAGGTTGTTTGTCAGATTCAATTTTTCTAACCCAGGATATTGTTGGAATGGTATGAAGTCTATGCTTCGAAGTCGTTGCGGCGGTATTCTAAGATTACATACTGCCAAGCAATTTACAGAACAGTATCCTGATAAATGGTTATCTAAAGTATATATTCACAAGATTAAAGTGGATGATAAAAAGAAGGTTATTATAATCAGCGGAATCCATAATTGGCCACTCAAGTATAAATTGAAAATTAGCGTATTGCTAGACAATAAGATAATTCACAAATTTACAGTTGAAGAATTGGGAGAATTTACCAAAGAGATACATATTCCCCAAAATGAACAGTATGTGAGTGAACGCGAATTAAAGCTGGTTATGAATAAAACTTTCTGTCCGGCAAGAATTGCGAAGAGTGAAGACCAGAGAGAGTTGTCATTTATTCTAGATGATATTGTATTGGAGGCAAATGATTAATGAAGCCATTAGTATCAATTATTACACCTTCGTATAATCAGGGAAGATTTATACGCGAGACTATTGAAAGTGTATTGTCTCAGGATTATGACAATATCGAATATATTGTGGTGGATGGAGTATCCACAGATGATTCATTAGAGATTATCAAAGAATATGAAGGTCGACTGACCTATATATCGGAAAAGGATAAAGGGCAGAGCGATGCGATTAATAAAGGATTTCGAATGGCGCAAGGAGATATTGTAGCCTGGTTAAATTCGGACGATGTATATGAACCACATTGTATCAGCAGAGCGGTAGAAGAGTTTCAAAAAAATGACAAACTGGGGCTGGTGTATGGCGATGGCTATATTATAGATGCAGATAGCAATAAATTAAAGGTTTTTGAATATACAGAGAAATTTGATTATTGGAAATTAGTTAATTTCTGGGATTATATTATGCAACCCGCTACATTTTTTAAGAGAGAAACATTGCAAAAGGTTAACTATCTGGATGTGAACCTGCATTATTGCATGGACTGGGATCTGTGGATTAGATTGGCAGCTGTTAGTGAAGTGAAGTATATTCCTGAATTGTTGGCGTGTTCTCGTGAATATGGGGATACAAAAACCAGTACGGGTGGAGATAAGAGATTAGAAGAAATTACCGGTTTACTACAAAAATATAGCGGTAAGAAAAAACCTTTAGGAGTAGCATCTTATAAGGCAAGTACATTTTATACAAAGCACGCGAATGATATCTGGCCAATTAGAAAATTTGCCGGCTTATACTTGACATATAAGCATAAATGGCTGAACAAGCAGATGCCTGTAAGATATGCAGATGGTTGGATTGGGAAAAGGTATTCTATGGTTGTTCCGGGATATGTTAATAGTGTTCAAATGATGGTGGATGTACTTTTGCCAAGTAATTTGCCACAAGAAGTTAGTATATACCTGAATGAAAAGAAAGTTGAAGATAAAATCATTACACGATGTGGCATGGAAAAAATTGAGATTTATATAGAAAATGCTAATAAGTTAAACGAAATTTGTCTTGTGTGTAGCCACGTTTCTAAAGTTGGGAACGGCGATAAACGTTATCTTGCCTTAAAAGTTGTTGATATACTATGTTTACAATAGATTTCGAAAGAAATACAAAATTTTGCTGTTAAGGAGTTATTATGTTTGAAATTACCCAAATTGTTTTTTTTGGCGTTTGCTTTATAGGTACATTTGTTTTTGGAGTACCGTTTTACTGCTTGTTTAGGGGGAATAGAAAGGAAGAAATTGTTCCATATACTTTTTTAATGGGATGTGCACAGTTAATACTTCTGGTATATTGGCTGAGTTATTTTAATGTTCCTATAAAAATGAGTGTCTATATAATATTTTTTATAGGTATTATTTTATGGATATATGTCATATATAAAAAGATTATTGATATTAAAAATTATATAAACAGAAAGAATGCAATTCTCTTGGGAGTTTGCATGCTTGCGGGATTGCTTGCACTGGTTCCGACTGTAATTTTCAAGGCTTCATTCCCCTATGGAGATGAATATACGTATCTATGTATTGCAGATTATTTAGTGGATCATGGCTATAATGAGCAAATAGAATTGAGTGAATTTTCGCCATGGCTGACACAAATGTACTTGTATCAGGTGCAGCATCTGAGGATAGGTGCGCAGATGTTGCTTGCGTTTTGGACAACATTATGTAGACAAAGCTATTCGATTCTTTTGTATGCTACAGTTTCAGGAATGGGCATCGCATTGTTTGGCTTTTCAATATGGATGTTTACAGCCCAACGAGAATCCAATAGTCAGAAGGGTGTAGCATATGCAGTGATTTTTTCTGTATTTAATGTTCCTATTGTAATTTGGAGTGCAATATTTGGTTTTTTTCCCCAGTTGTATGGACTTGTATTCATGGTGGTATCTCTTAGCAATGTAGTGTCTATTTTTAAAGGTAAAATGACTCTTCAATTTCGAAGTGTTTTGGAAACGGGAATCTTTGTGGCGGTTATGGCATTGTGCTATAGTGAGATTATACCATTCTTTGTCCTGACAGTAGTATCATTATATCTGTTAATGGGATTTAGAGATAAGGCATGGGCACGGAATATTAAGAGTCTTATAGCTGTTGCATTGATGAGCATTATTTTGCTGGGAAAATATTTTATTGGAATGATACTGGCGATAATCTCCCAGTTTGGTGCGGTAGTTGGGGGAGAGCAAACCATAAATTGGTTCGGATATTTGAGCTATTGGCTATCCACGGTTCCGGTAGGATTTAACTTTAAAATAGAGGGTTATCCCGTAATGTTGAGATTGTTGTGCATGTTTTCGACACTCATAATGCTTGTCCTTCTTGTCATTGGTTTCTTTCGAAGAGCCAAGGAAGATAAATGGAAGGATTTACAGGAATTTGGAGTCATATCATTGCCATATTTTTTGGCGCTTGTGTATTTCAGCTCTTTTGCAAGTAATCCTTTTGGAACAGGGATTGGAAATTCATGGAGTATCTATAAATTGGTACAGTATTATTTTATTGTAGTCTGCTGTTATTTATTTCCTTTTTTTTCATATGTATTTCAAAGTAAAAAGAATGTAGGGAAAATTTGTGGAATGCTATTTCCGTTTTTTTTCTGTATTTTATCTGTTTGGAATACTGTAAACTATTCGTATCGTGTAACGCGACCTATGTATGAATATGTTGGGAATTCTGACAATCCAATCTTAGAATATATTGAACTGGCTGATATATATAAAGATGAGGAAAGGACGATTAACCTGGTAGATATTCCGGACACACCGAGAAAGCTATTGACATATTTTCTGAGAAACAATAAATTGTCATCTGATTGGAGTAGTGATGGATATTTTGGAATATACGGAAGCGGTATGGATCCGGAATATGATGTTAACGGCGTTACGCTAAGATATAATCCTAATGATAACGATTCTGTAGCAGGAATGGTCCTTATAGATGCCAGTTATATAGATATTCAAAGTGGAATAGGGGTTGGTCCGGAAGAGCGGTCGAATGAAATGGGCAGATGGTCCTGGAATGATACAGTCTCAACCTATACAATCAGAAACAATACAAAGGATAGCAATGTTTTGCTTTCGTTTCAAGTTTCCTGTGCGGATAACGGTTCCGATAATGAATTAGATATCTATTTGGATGATGTACTATATATGTCCGAAAGGGTAAACGCTGTTGAAAAAAAACAAATTTTATTAGATATTTATGTGGAGCCGGATGATAAGCTTGAAATAAGACTGGAGTATAAAGGGAAAAAGGCACCGGCATCATTGAATGACAGTCGTGAACTGGTTGTCTGCATATGGAATATGGAAGCATATATTGAAGAGGAGGTATCTGATAATGGACATTGATGTTAACGCAATATACTTGACTTTACTGGTGTTTGGATTAAAACTGATTTTTGTTTTGCTGATAACTTCTGCTTTGAATTGCAATGAAAAAAGAGGGGGGAATTTTGCAATTGCGTGGATAACTTCATATTTATATGAAATAGCGGCAATGTTCACACTATCCTTTCTTAAGTGTCTATATGCATTACAATTAATACTTGTCATGGTTATCGGCTTGATTATCGCAGGTGCATGGCTGTTTATTAAGCGAAAAAGAAAGAGCAGTAGGTATGGTTTATCTTTAGATATATGTTTTAGTGATGTTATACCGTTGACGATTATGATAGCATTTTGTATCTATTGTGCGGCAAGGGCGTTTCTCTACTTTGATACAACTCCGGATGCTTCTTCATATGGAATGCCGAGAATTTTTCTGTTCTCTAATAGTGGAAGCTTGTTCATCAATATGGATACTTTATCTAAAAATATATTTGTAAATGAATGGAATGGAGAACTAAATGCGGTATTTTACAGAGTTCTGACCGGTAATAATGTTTCAATTCCTTTTGCAAATATTGAAACATATTTTTATGCAGGACTCTCTCTTATCTTTTTAGGAAAAGATTTATTTAAAGAGAAAAGATATAGCATATATCCTGCATATCTTGTTATGTTTCTACCAGTAGTGGTTTTTTTGGCATATACCTGCAAGGGTGATTTGCTGGGGATGGTAACATTTCCGATATTTGTATTAATATTGTTCCTTTATTGGAAGGAAGAGAGAGACGGAATAAGTTCCTTGAATTTATTATTCGGGACGGTTATATCGGGGGCACTTGCTACAGGAGCCCGTATTACAATTATTCCGGCAGTCGGCTTGATTATGTTGATTATGCTGGGCGACTTTTTGTTTAGAAAAAAGTATAGGGAAATAAGGATTGTACTTTTGTCTGCCTGTATTTCATATATTATAGGTTGGGGAAGGTATATTTTGAACTTCCTATATTATAGCAACTTTTTTGAAAGAGTGGATGCAGGCAATGAAACTGTGGCTCCGAATATAAGCCGATTTTGTACAAGCTTGGTAAAATATATACAGGATATTGTCTATGGAGAGAATATTTTTACTCATGAAGGAATAATGTGGGCATTGAATGCTGATGCAGGAGTGCTGGGTATTTTCATTTTGAATGCTTCGATT
>JAQXLK010000100.1 GCA_029012085.1 Clostridiales bacterium | reverse complement strand
TAACGGCACATTGATAAGGAAATAAAGAACACCCACAAAATTAAATGCTTCCGGGATTACAATGCCAAGCAGATTTTTCACTGCCCAATCTGCCAGCTGAGAGATACCCATGAATCCGCCACTGTATAATCCCATCGGCACGATCATCATATTAAAACCTATCGAATATATTAGACATCCTGCAATCGCATACAAATATTCACTTGATTTTTCTTTCTTTTTAGCATCAGTCAAGAAATTCATCACTATCTTTGTTCCTTTCACTTCTCAACCAATTCTAGCATTTACTTTATCAATTTACAATGACATTTATTCTTGAGGGGTGGGTTTTTCTTTGAGTTTCTTTATTGCAGCACACGCCATTAAGAAATGTTGTATATTTTTTTCACACATATGTAACACATCGGCACAATATAGAGACATGCCATGGCCCATGCCGTCTGATCCGCACAGCAGATCGCGGTGTATCCGTAATGTGATACAAATCCAAGACTTACCACGCATCTTGCAACCATTTCCGTCACTCCGGAAAAGATGGCACGCCCTGAGAATCCTAATCCCTGTACACTCATTCTGCAGATGTTAAGAAGTGCAAGACACCAGAAGAAATATCCCATATACCGCAGGTATTTTGCAGAAGCATCCAATACATCCACTGCCTTTTTGCTGACAAATAGCAATGAAAGATTCCTTCCAAATACAATCATAATGATTCCGGCAATTATGCTATAGCCTACCGCAATAATGAGTGCATCTCTGATTCCGGTTCGAATTCTCTGCGTTTTACCCGCACCCAGATTCTGTCCGCAAAAAACTGATACCGCAGATCCGATTGCATCATATGGACACATCAGAAACTGCTTAATGCGCATACCTGCAGTGAATCCTGATACGCATACACTTCCGAGGCTATTATTGGCAGACTGCATAACCATGCTTCCGATTGCTGTAATCGAAAACTGCAAACCCATCGGGAGTCCCATGAGCAGAAGATTCTTTATCTTATTTGCTTCCACCACGCAATTGCGGGCCGCCGGCTTGAGAATCGTCACTTTTTTCCACACAAATATCACACACATAATACCACTCAGTGCCTGGGCGGTTATTGTCGCAATCGCCGCCCCCGCACATCCCCATTTCAGCACCAGGATACAGAAGAAATCCAGACCGATATTGAGTATTGTTGAAATGGCCAGAAATACAAAAGGCGTTCTGCTGTCTCCGACTGACCGCAAAATACTGGACATCAGATTGTATAAAATCGTAAATGGAATGCCCAGAAATATCACCAGCTGATATCGGTATGCGTCACGATAGATTTCTGCCGGAACGGATAGAATATGTAAAATCCATGGACACAGAAGCGCACAGGATATTGTCAGTACCACTGCCACTCCCAGCGCCAACAGCATTGCATGGAAAATATATTCCCGCATTTTCTCTAATTTACCTGCTCCAAACTCCTTCGCAACCGGTATTCCAAATCCTGTACATGTACCAATGCAGAAACCAAGAACCATAAACTGTACACTGCTGGTTGATCCTATTGCCGCAAGTGCGTTCGTTCCCAATACTCTTCCGACAATAGCTGCATCGATAATATTATATGTCTGCTGTAATAGATTCCCGATCAGAAGCGGAACCGCAAATTGAAGTATTAACCGAAATGGTTTACCCTCTGTCATGTTTTTTGTCATAATACTCCACCTTCTTTTACAAGTCTAATAGTTTTCCTCTCACCGCCTATAATTTCCACCAGAATTTGCAATTTCTATACCCTAATGTTATACTTTTCCCGTAGAATACTTGCAAAAATGTTTTTAACACATACCCCTAAAGAGGTTCACTATGATTACACCTAAAGAATATTATATACTATCTTTTGACACTACGACCGATGCCATGCAGGCAGAAAAACTTCTAAAAGACTATTTTAATATTGCCATTATGCCGGTTCCAAGGGAAATCAGCAGCGGCTGCGGTCTTTCGATTCGTTTTCAGGAACCGGATGAAACATCCATTATCAAACACCTGAAAGAAACTCCTGTGATCCACGGGACTTTATATAAGATGAGTATGCAGAAAATTGACGGGAAACGCAACATAAATAAACTGTTTTCTCCATAAAAAATTGCGCATCATTACAAAAAACAAGAACCGGGGCATCTGCTCCGGTCCTATAGGTTTGATTGATTATGCAATTCTTTCAGATTCAAATCCAAGATCTTTTAAAATTTCTTCTGCTGTTGCCTGACATGTATCACAGTCACAAACAGAAACCGTCTTGTCTTCCAGACTTATTTCATAGTGTTTTACACAGGACTCTGCCAATGCCGCATCAATTTTCTTTACACAATTTTCGCAGCAAAGTCCTTCAACTTTTAATACACGCATTTCCTATTCCTCCCGCTTTTTACCGGTAAAATTGCAATATTTACAAAGTAATTACCTGATCAACGCCTGCCGGAGCTAATGCTGCATATACGTTAGGGAAGCATCCGATTCCTGCCGGAGCGATTAACTTATCAGCAATATCTCTCTGATAACAGCATCTGTCACAAGCCATTAAAAGAACGCCTGTTTTTTCACTTAATGCCTGAAGTCTTGCAGCAATGTCACTTCCTTCAACTAACATATAGGTGTTGTCAAAGAAGAACATCATTCCGGCTACTTCTACTCCGTGACGGTCTTCTTCCATCTGTGGAATAATCATGTTCTCAAGAATTTCTCTTGCATTTGTTGACTCAAATAAATAAGCTACTTTCATTGTATTATACCTC
>JAQXLK010000099.1 GCA_029012085.1 Clostridiales bacterium | reverse complement strand
GGGACGCTTCTTTTGCCATAAGGAGCGCCCTTTGTCATTTCAATATAGACAAAGGGTGCTCCTTATGACAAATGCAACGTCCCTACTCAATAAAATGCATGATAAGAAAGTGCACTTTGAAAAAACACTATACTGAAAGACAAAAAATCAAAGAACATAAATTTTTAACAGGGATTTTTTGTGCTTTCAAGCTTTAAGAAAGTTACAAGAACTTTTCACTCTCAAGAATAAATAGTGGAATCAATAAAAAATGGCGTAACCCGAATGTAGATTACGCCATTGGATGTTGCTATGAAATGATTGATTAGTCCATAGGTACAATATGTGTTTGCTGGATTCCATCTGTGAGTGTTTCATGTACTGAAAAGAAAAATATTTCCAGTGCTGCTAACAGTAACATGATGATCAGAACGATTAACAGAACTCTTCCTACCTTTTTCCAAGAAATCATTCATAAACCTCCTTAGCTCCATGTAGCGTAATATTATTAATGGTCTTTGGAACCGATTTTTGATAAAATGAAACCACCAATACCACAGATTACGAAATATAGTAAAATGTGATAAGGATTTCCTGTTGTGAGTAACTTGGTTCCCAGAAAACCGCTAAAAAGAAGAGCAAAAATCAATTTAATAATATTTTGGATAATGTTCTTGTTCATAATTACAAAATTGAAGAGTGATTATAAGTTTCCCAGTAAGCATCATAGGCATCTTTACATGACTGATCATATGCCATACATGTAGCAACATATGCAGTACTAAAACCACCGGCGGACAAGAGCGCACCCCATGCAGCGGCAGACAATGTTCCACCCGTGAAAATCGCACCAGCACCTGCAGCGCCTGCAGCAAGATATGAAAGACCAGCCATACCTAATGAAGTAACTAGAGTTCCTTCTTGAACATTGATATCGTCTACGGCATCTTTGAAAGCGGTAAGGTACTCTTTGTTTTTGCTAGTTTCATATGTCTGGAAATAAATCCAATTAAATGCATTGTCGCCAGGACGTCTTAATTCCCACTTGTTTGGTGTTCCGTATGTTTTTTCATATTCATAGTTGGTGAAAGTTTTTTCTTCTAGTGAAGCACGTGCTTGTGGTGCGTTATCTGTTGTAAGAGTCTGGATCTGCGCAACTTCGCCAACATTTTCTTCGCCGGTTACATTGTCTGTTTGTACAAGTTGTACAGTGTTGTTAACTTTATCATATGTTGCAATATATGTAAAGTTATCGTCAGATGTTTGGGAAATATGAACTGCTTCGGTATCCTTGAGAACAACAGTGTTATAAGGTTCAGTTTCAGCAGCGAATGCGCTTACACTCATGGATAAAAGCATTACAAGTGATAATGCTAAACTAATAATTTTTTTCATTGAAATAGTCTCCTTTCGATTTTGGAAATTTTGTAAGTTGCGCAGCTAAAAGACAGTTTTTACTGATGTACGCTGCTATAATGGCATTTGAAATTACCATTGCAGATACAACAAACGACTGAAAAAAATCGTTACGCTGAACAATTTGTATTTGTTCCGCCTTAACACACCTTTTCTATTTATCAAGCGAAGAAGGTGGATTAATTACTAGATGAAACTAAAAGCTACGTAAGTATTTTGCATTTTCTGGCAGTTTTGGCTGATGTACAAACATCATACATGCAGAATTTACGTTAAATGCTGTAACCATCAGTGCTAGGCTTGCAGCAGTGGTTGCGATTCGGTATATATACTTTTTCATACTCCCGTGGTCCTCCTTTCGTGTGATGGTATCAGTATACCTTGCAAATTGCAAAAAACGGTCCGATGTAGTGAATAGGCGGTTCCGATGTAGTGAATGGATTTTCGGGAGTTTATGTGCAGGCATTTACTTTTTTAGAGATTTTCTTATAATATTATGGTGTGAAAGAGGTGTACCTGTTCCTTAATAAAAAGGGGTATTATGCCGGTGACATACTTCTATAAACAATTTACGACATTCACAGTGTCCATTCACTACATTACATGGGGTATTTCAATGAATTACGTTATAATCAGAAATCATCTCAGTTTCGTATAAAGGAGGGATATATCATGATATACATAGCAGTTTGCGATGACGACAAAGTTGTGTGTTCAGAAATTGAAGACGCACTTTTAGAATATTCTAAGAGACATTGTATGACGATCAGTGTGGACGTGTTCTATAGCGGAGAGAGCTTATTGGAACATATGGACAAGGGACATAACTTCGATCTGCTGTACCTGGACATAGAGATGGGTTCTGTAAACGGTGTTGAGGTTGGAAGGCAGCTGCGAAGGGTGTATAAGAACTATAGTATAGAGATTGTCTATGTCTCAGCTAACGATGGATACGACCGTCAGCTATTCGAGGTTCAACCACTACATTTTATAGCAAAACCGATTGATGCATCAGCCGTAATTCAGGATCTGGAATTGGCTATAGAACGAGGACAACGATTAGGTGGATTTTTCAAATACAAGAAAGGCTATGACACTTACAAAGTTCCTATTAATGAAATTATTTATTTTGAAAGTCTCAACCGAGAAATCAAAATGGTAACGACTAAAGGAGAGGAATTATTCTATTCCTCATTGAGCAAAGTGACTTTAAATGTTTCAAAGTATCAGTTCCTACAAATTCATCGCTCTTATTTAATAAATTACAATCATGCAAGTATTTTGCGTTATTCGGAAGTCGTCATGTCAAACGGAACGGTTTTACCGATCAGTAAGTCAAAACGTGAAGAATTCCGTAATCTACAGATTAACGAAGAATAAGGGGGTTGTCTAATGAATTTAGAAAGCTATGATATTGTCTATATACTGGGAAATCTGTTTATGGCATATGTAATATACCATTACATGTATGTTTTCTATTCAGCCTGCAAAGTGTCGCGATGGATAGAAAGACTTTGTTATATAGGATACTTTGTCGGGATTACTTTGACTCACACGTTTTTAGAAATACCGATTATTGTGTTAGTGGCCAATCTGGTCTTTATCACATTGCTCACTTTGCTATATGATGGCAACATAAAAAAATCGTTACTATCAACGGCAATTATATGTTTTTCACTTACAATCATTGAAACGATTATTGCCTTTATTACAAGTACGCTGCAGTTGAATATGATGGTGCCGTTTGAGTATGAGTCAGAAATTGGCGTCGTGCTGATCCGATTGTTCTCGTTTGCGTTTGTAATGGTGGTCAAAGGTTTTAAGAATGTAAAGAATGATCCGATATTGCCTGCAAGCTATTGGGTGAGCCTTGTTGTGATTCCAATTGGAACGGCGTTCATGTTGCTTACGGTTTATATGGATGAGAACCTGCCAAGAACAATCACGCTGATTTGTCTGTGTTGTGCGTTCCTCGTCAATATTGTATCTTTTTATCTGTACGACAAGATCTCCGGCCTGATGCGGGAGCAGATGGCAAGAAGAGTCACAGAAGAACAGAACCGATTTTACGAATATCAGGTTCGTATGATGAAAGATACCTTGGACAGTATCCGAATGCTCAGACATGATATGAAAAATAAGTTGTCAGCACTTTATACGATGGCTCAAAAGGGCCAGGATGAAGAGCTGATGTCCCATTTGGAGGAATTGGCAAATGTTTGCAATAAAACCAAAGAATATGCACATTCAGGGAATATAGCCATTGACAGTATTATCAACTATAAGCTGCAAAAGGCTGAGGAAAAGCGTATTAAGGTAACGGCAGATATCATTGTTCCAATGGAACTTACTGTACCGACATTTGATATTGCGGTTGTGCTTGGCAATTTGCTTGATAATGCGATAGAAGCAGTAACTTATGTAGAGGATCGCTGGATTGACATCCGAACGAAGTATACAAAAGGGAGGCTTATTATCGAAATCAACAACTCTTATGATGGTACACTGCTGAGAACGCCGGAAGGCATTGTTTCAAGGAAAGAAGACAAGGAAAATCACGGCATGGGCATTAAAAGCATGGAAATGACGCTTGAGAAATACGATGGCGCACTCCAGATTACTCAGGATGGTGCTAAATTCACGGCAAAGGTCTTGATGTATTTATGAGATAAGGAAGGTTTAGAAAGATGAAAAAGGTAGCAGATATATTTTCTGAGTGGTTAGTAGAAAGTGAAATAGTAAGAAAAGATGACAGAGAGCTGTATGCATACGGCTTCTGGCAAGGAGGTGTGCTGCTGTTCAATTTTCTTACGGTTGCAGTCATCGGAATCATAACTAATATGTTTTGGCAGAGTGTTGTTTTTACAATTGCGTATGGATTGCTCAGGCCGGTTGCCGGTGGATTTCATGCTCGTACTCAGAGAAACTGCTACTTTTATTCCATTTTATTGTTAGTTCTCGTTCTCGGAATTCTTCGTTGGGAACAGTGGGATGCGATAACCTGTATGTTCATTGTATTGGTATCAGGAAGCGTTGTCTTTAAGCTGGCTCCGGTGGAAGATGAAAATAAGCCGTTAGATGATGTTGAAACAACTGTTTATAGACATCGAAGCAGGATTATTTGCGGTGTACTCGCAATAGCAGTGTTAATATTGCTTCTGGTAAACGAAATTGAGATGGCAAGCTGCATAGCCGTATCTATCCTGGCTGTATCAGTGATGCTGGTTCTGGGACAAGTAAGAAATAGGTATGTGGCTACAAAACATTACTCAAGAGCGTAATTGGCTTGGGTGAAAATGAGATAGGCGATGTGATCCTTTTGAGAGGATACATCGCCTGTTTCTGTTTTTCTGTAAAGCAAAAAAAAATTGAAATATTTTTGTTTGTCCTCTATTGGAAAGACTGAGTTGTTGTATTTATAGAGAATAAAATACTCTCTATGCGCAAATTTGACAGGAGGTAAGATAGCATATAAAAAGTAAAATCAGAGTCGGTAGCATATGTGTAATATCCATGTGTTATCGTACCAAACAACTATGGAGGCAGCGACTCAAGATCTCTTTATGAGGCACATAGTTCATGTATATGAATTATGTGCCTAACAACATATAAATCATTAAGTTAAGTCATTGAAAAATAGGAGGTCATTATGAAGAAGCTGACAAGCATTATTTTAGTAATTGTTCTTGCATTCTCTTTTGTGGTGCCGGCATCGGCTGCAAGCAGTGAAACCGAAACGAGTAGTTCTGCCCCATATTTTAGCGAGGCAGAAGCAGCTGACATTGCTCTACTCTTTGTTTTGAACAATATAGGTAAAGGCGGAAACAACTGGAGCAACGATACAGTTGTTGATGAGGTTTACGTATTATATGACTTTGACGATAATATGACCTGATACACTTTCAAGTTGAGTACAAATGGTGTTTATAGCGGATATATTAGCGTTTCTGCAAGTCAGGATACAATGCCTATTCCGGAGTTTTCTTTCACAGATTTACCAACGTTTGAAGAAAAACGCTCAGAAGAAACCCTATCTAAAACTGATAACACTTTGGGGACGCTTCTTTTGCCATAAGGAGCGCCCTTTGTCTATATTGACATGACAAAGGGCGCTCCTCATGACAAATGCAACGTCCCTAGGACTTGCCAAAACATCAATCTACATATATACTAACATCACATCATTCTTTCATCACCGGAGGTACCCTATGAAATTCACCAACACAGACCAGAAGCATTTTTTATCCAATCTGAAATCACTGCTGCTTGTATGTATCGCCTACTACCTGATCACCTGGTTCACCGGCTGCCCCATCAAGTATTATCTGGGAATTTCCTGCCCCGGATGCGGCATGACACGGGCATGGCTGGCCGTCCTGCATCTGGACTTTGCCGGAGCCTTTGCATTTCATCCTCTTTTCTGGACAGCACCGTTTCTGGCACTTGCGATTCTGTTTGAATACAAAATTGACCTAAAAAAATACCACTGGGCACTGGTGCTCACAGCGGCATTATTTATCATCGTATATATCATTCGGCTGATTGGGATTCCCAACGATATCGTAGTATGGGAACCTGAAAAAGGGGTTATTTACCAGACAATCAGCC
>JAQXLK010000098.1 GCA_029012085.1 Clostridiales bacterium | reverse complement strand
GCCTGAATGAAACAAAGAATAATTATCTCATGAGCATTTATGGTGTAGAAAAGAAAGGGAAAAATGACCGTTACTCTTTGAATCACTTAGATGCGGGGGCAAATATGTGTTACGGTATTTCCTTTGCAGATATTACCACTGGTGATTTTTATACCACAGAGGTGGATAATTTTGCCCGTGTCATGGACGAAATTGCCAAGTTTGCTCCGGTGGAGATTCTGATTAATGAACTGGTGTCTGAGATTGGGAATAACAGACAGCGTTTGGATGCCCTGCGGGATAAGGAACGCACCATGATTACAGTCATGGAGGACTGGTATTATGAATATGAGATGAATGAGCGGCTGATTAAAGACCAGTTTCACACTATGAATTTGGAGGGTATGGGGTTAAAGGATTATCCGGCAGCAGTATCTTCTGTGGGATGTCTGATCTATTATCTAAAGGATACCCAGAAGGGCAGTGTGGAACATATGAACCACATCAGCATTTATCAGGTTGAGGATTTTGTTGTGTTGGATAGTGCATCCCGCCGGAACTTAGAGCTTTGCGAGACCATGAGGGATAAGAATAAGCGAGGCTCTCTTTTATGGGTGCTGGATAAGACGAAGACTGCCATGGGTGCAAGACGTCTTCGTTCCATGGTGGAACAGCCTTGTATCAGGAAGGAAATGATTGAAAGCCGTTTAGATGCCCTGACTGCATTGAATGACTCTATGATTACAAGGGATGAACTGCGGGAATATCTGAGTGCAGTCTATGATTTAGAGCGTTTGATGACAAGGATTACATTAAAGTCTGCCAATCCAAGAGACCTGATTGCCTTTAAGAATTCCATTGGCATTTTGCCCCATGTAAAGGCAATTTTGAAAGAATTTGATTCGGGAATCCTTGCAGAATATGGAGAAGAGTTAGAAGAACTTTCAGACCTTTATGAGACAATAGATGCTGCGATTCTTGAAGAACCACCGATTCTTGTAAAAGAAGGTGGTATAATAAAGGATGGCTATAATGAGACAGTAGACAGTTTAAAATCTGCCAAATCTGACGGCAAGCAGTGGCTTATGGATTTGGAGACAAAGGAACGGGAAAGTACAGGGATTAAGAATCTGAAAATCAAATTTAACAAGGTTTTTGGATATTATTTTGATGTAACGAATTCTTATAAAGATCTGGTACCGGAGCATTTTGTCAGAAAACAGACACTGGCAAATTCAGAGCGTTATTCTTCAGATGAACTAGAGGATATTGCAGGTAAGATTCTTGGGGCAGAAGACCGTCTTTTTGGTTTGGAATATGATTTATTTATTGAAGTGAGAGATACCATTGCTGCAGAAGTAAAGCGTGTACAGAAAGCAGCAAAAATCATTGCAGATTTGGATGCATTAGCTTCCCTTGCATACGTGGCGGAAAAGAATCATTTTGTCAGACCTTCTATCAATACGGAAGGTAGAATTGATATCAAAGAAGGACGTCATCCGGTGGTAGAAAAGGTATTGGATAATGACTCCTTTATTACAAATGATACCTATCTGGATAATGAATTAAATCGTGTATCTATCATTACAGGACCTAATATGGCAGGTAAATCCACCTATATGCGCCAGGTGGCATTGATTGTGTTAATGGCACAGATTGGCTCTTTTGTACCGGCGGCATCTGCGGATATTGGTATTGTCGACCGCATTTTTACTCGTGTAGGAGCTTCGGATGACTTGGCTTCCGGGCAGAGTACATTTATGGTGGAAATGAGCGAGGTAGCGAATATTCTTCGAAATGCAACCTCTAATAGTTTGCTCATATTGGACGAAATCGGCAGGGGAACCTCTACCTATGATGGCTTATCCATTGCATGGGCAGTGGTGGAATATATAAGTTCTAAGGATTTGTTAGGTGCAAAGACACTATTTGCAACCCATTATCATGAATTGACCGAGTTAGAAGGCAAGTTAGACAGTGTCAATAACTACTGTATTTCGGTGAAGGAATCCGGAGATGACATTGTATTTTTACGTAAGATTATAAAAGGCGGTGCGGATAAGAGTTACGGTATTCAGGTGGCAAAGCTTGCAGGAGTTCCAGAGGTTGTGCTTGCAAGAGCGAAAGAAATTGCGGCAGAGTTATCAGAACACGATATTAACGTAACGGCTGCAGCAGATATTATGCCTAAGATTTTAGAAGATACGACCGCGAAAGGAAAAGGCGGTAAGGGAAAACAGAAAGATACGGATTGTCAGATGTCTTTATTTGGCAATGCAGAGGAATCCAGTGTTGTTGCAGATATCAAGGCACTTGATTTGTCCAATATGACACCTATGAAAGCATTGCTGTATTTAAGTGATTTACAGGAGAGACTGAAATGATTAAGGTTTTAGATCAGGCAACCATCAATAAAATAGCGGCAGGTGAGGTAGTGGAACGCCCCTCCTCTGTGGTAAAGGAATTGGTAGAAAATGCCATAGATGCAGGTGCCACTGCTATTACAGTGGAGATTAAAGAAGGCGGTATGTCTTTTATCCGGATTACTGATAATGGTTCCGGGATTGAAAAGACTGAGGTTCCAACAGCATTTGTTCGTCATGCTACCAGTAAGATTATGACCATAGAAGATTTGTTAAGCGTAAGCTCCTTAGGATTTCGTGGCGAGGCACTTGCCAGTATTGCAGCGGTTGCACAGGTGGAATGTATCACAAAAACAGCCCATGCCTTAACCGGAATCCGCTATGAAATTCATGGAAGCAAAGAGATTGCCAGCGAGGAAATCGGAGCGCCCACCGGTACTACGATTATTGTTCGCAATCTCTTTTACAATGTTCCGGCAAGAAAGAAATTTTTAAAGACTGCCATGACAGAGGGAAGCTACATCACAGAATTGATTACAAGGTTATCTCTGTCGCATCCTGAGGTATCATTTAAATACATCATAAACGGCAGTAACAAAATTGCTACTTCAGGAAATGGAAAACTGCAGGATGTGATTTATCACATATATGGAAAAGATGTATCTGGAAATCTTTTGCCTGTAAAACGTGCAATTGGAGATTTTTCAGTAGAAGGTTATGTCGGAAAAGCCTATGTATCCAAGGGAAACCGCAGCTTTGAGCATTATTTTGTAAACGGAAGATATATCCGTAGCAATATTGTAACCAAAGCAATTGAGGAGGCATATAAATCCTTTGTTATGGTTCATAAGTTTCCATTTACAGCTTTACATTTTACGCTTGACAGCAATAAATTAGATGTGAATGTACATCCGACCAAAATGGAATTTAAATATGCAGATGGCGAGCTGTTATTTGATTTTGTAAAAGACAGCGTCCGTCAGGCGTTGTTAAGTGAAGAAATGATTCAGGATGTGTCTTTGCGCTCGAATAAAGAACAGCGGGAAATTATTGTAGAACAACAAAAAAAGCAGACACAGCACGTACCGGAGCCTTTCGAGGTGCAGGCTCGGGCTAAGAGGTATCAGGAGGCGTTCTCTTTGAAGTCTGCAAAATCAAAAACGGATACTCAAAATCAAAGTATTCAAACAACGGAATCTGTTGTGCAAAATCAGACAGTACGAAACCAGACTACGGCAAAGCAGATAGAGCCAAGTCAGCCAGCACGAATTGAGCCGGCTTCAAATCAGACTATGGCAAGTCAGATTATCCAAAACCAGGAAATGCAAAAACAGCTTCAGTCAAGTGAGACAACACAGAATCTGTCAGCTGAAAAAATGACTGTCCAATTAAAGTCTCATAAATACAATGAAAATGGGAACCAGCAGATAGCAGACTTAGATGGAGATACAGATAGAAAACAAAATAAACAATTTGTAATTAAGGAAAGCCAGTGTGAAAATTATACTGCAAAAACAGAAGAACAATTCGAACAACTTTCTGCAAATAAAACAGAGCATTTGGGAAGTTCTTCTGCAAATATGGAAAAACAACCAGAAAAAACTTCAATGAACCAGGATGAACAGCTGTTGATGGAAAGTGAAAATCAGTCAGAGCAGCTTTCCATGAATATGGACATCTTTTTGTCAGAAGATGCCCGAAAAAAGCATCGTTTGATTGGTCAGGTTTTTAAAACATATTGGATGATTGAATATGATAACAAATTATATATTGTGGACCAGCACGCCGCCCACGAAAAGGTAATGTTTGAGCGTTTAATGAAACAAATGTCCCAAAAGCAGGTGATTTCCCAGCAGTTACTGCCACCAAAAGTGTTGCATTTAAGCAGTGTGGAACATACACTTGTCATGGATAAAATAGACTTATTCACACAAACAGGATTTGAAATTGAGGATTTTGGTGATGATTCCATTGTAATACGTTCTATGCCGGATGATATTATGGGTGTGGATCCGCAGCTTTTGTTTGATTCCCTGTTAAACGCGTTGGCAGAGGATGTCGGCAGGATTCATATTGATTTCTTTGTGGAGAAGCTGTCGGGTATGGCATGTAAGGCTGCAATCAAAGGAAACACAGAGATTTCTGTACAGGAAGCAGATGCATTAATTGATGAGCTTTTGACATTAGATAATCCATATAACTGTCCACATGGCAGACCAACTATGATTTCATTAACGAAAACAGAATTAGAACGTAAATTTAAGAGAATTCAGAATTAATCAGGAGGCGATTATGGTTTCTTCAACCGCTACAGAAAGAAACGAACAACAAAAAATACCAAAAAAGAAGCCGCTTATTATTTTAACGGGACCTACTGCAGTAGGAAAAACAGAGCTTTCAATTGAACTTGCAAAAAAAGTGAACGGAGAGATGATTTCGGCAGATTCCATGCAGGTGTACCGTTTTATGGACATCGGAACTGCTAAAATAAAGCCAGAAGAGATGCAGGGGATGAAACATTATCTGATTGATGTACTAGAGCCCACAGAGGATTTTAATGTTGTTATCTTTCAGCAAATGGCAAAGCAGGCAATGGATGAGATTTATGCAAAGGGCAAGATTCCTATTGTAGTAGGAGGAACCGGTTTTTATAT